>JAOAAM010000698.1 GCA_026418875.1 Gemmataceae bacterium
GGTTGGAGGCGGGCATCATCGGCATCAACGATCCCGTCCCCGCCACGCCTCAATGCCCCTTCGGCGGCATGAAAGAGTCCGGGTTGGGCCGCGAATTGGCTCACGAAGGATTGGAGGCCTACCTGGAGACGAAGTACGTCAGCATCAAGTTGCGCGACTGATCGGGACGAGGGGGCGGCTCCAAGAGGTTGAGCCAGCTCCGCCACGGTGCGCTGCGGGTCGGATTCCGGGCCGCGCGATGGGCCGTCTCGTCGCCCGATCGTGCGGTTCGTAAGGTGATGTTGCGGAGCCGGTCCGAGCAAATCTTTTTTGGATTCGAGGGTGACACTGATGAACTGGTTGAAATCGGTCGGTTGTTTTGCGCTTGTGGTGGCGTTTGCCTCCGTTCGCGCCGACGAGAAAAAGTTCGACGCGGAGAAGATGCTGGGCAAGTGGACGTACACGGCGGGAGAGAAAGCCGGCGTGAAGTCCGACTTGGAGTTGATCCAGAAGGGCACCGTGACGATCACCAAGGATACGATCACGCTTCAGGATGACTCGAATAAATTCGTCATCAAATACAAGATCGACGCGAGCAAGAACCCCCCGGTGATCGACATGGAAATCACCGAAAGCCCCTTCGGAGCGGGGGCGAAAGCCGTCGGGATCGTCTCGTTGAACGGGGATGAGCTGAAGATTTGCTACAACCCCATGGGCGAGACCCCGCCGGAGAAGTTCGAGACGAAAGAGGGCAGCTCAGCCAACATGTTCGTGCTGAAGCGAGCCAAGTAAAGGAAGGCTGACCGTCTCCCGGAGCGCCGGCCAAGTTCGGCGTTCCGGGACGGTGGGAGTCGGAGTCACGGCCACCATCTCCAGTTTCTTCTGTGGCGGCGACGGCTTCTTCCGAATCGGTCCCAAGTATAAATCCCGCAGCCAACCGAACCCCGTCTTCACCGATCGGATCAGCCCCACCATTCCGAGCGCTTGATAAATCCCCCGCACCCGCCAGACCGGGTCGCGCCAATTGACGACCGCCCGGAGGAAGTTCAGCGGGTTGTAGAAGGCGGCGTAGGAAAGGTACAGGTTCAATTGCTTGCGCCAGGGGCTGGGGTCATTCGTCGCGACGCAGTGATTTCCGTCGAAGTGATAGTCCTCGACCTTTTGCCCGTGGGCCTCGTCGATCACCATCCCCTCGCGGAACGGTTCTTCATACGACTTGCTGCCGACACTGGGCGTCAAGATGGTGATCTGGGCGCTCACGGCACCGGTTTTCCGCAGGAAGCTGACCTGGTTGACGATGCCATACAACTCGCCGCGAGAGTACAGCGGCTGGCCATCGTGGTGCATCATCATGGCCATGGGGCAGATGCCGTGTTGGTTCAACAGCTTGAACAGTTCTTTCGTCTTTTCGGGGCTTTGGCCCTTCTTGACCAATTCGGCCGTCATGTCTTCGATGCCGAACCAGATGGCCCGCAGCCCGCCATCCCGGCACAGGGGGAGCAAGTCGCGATTCTTGTACACGTCGTACTCAGTCGCTTCCGTCATGAAGAAGACCTTGTCGCGGAACCGTTTGCCCAAGACGCGGCCCTTGGACAGCTCGCGGAAAGTTTCCTCCACCGTCTCGCGGTTGTTGAAAAAGTTGTCGTCCGTGCCGAAGAAGCGAGTGATCCCCGAGGCGTTGCCGATGTCCTCCATCTCCCGGCGCAGCCGCTGCGGGCTTTTGTAACGGAAGGTGAACTGGTTGTAGGCCGGGATGGGACAATAGGGGCAGTGGAACTTGCAACCGTGCGTCGTGACGAGGGCGGCGGCTCCCGCGTGCCGTTTAATCTTGTGGATCGGCAGCGGGCGATGCGACAGCGTGGCGCGATAGTGCGGCGGCTCGAGCAGGTACATGCCGATCAAAGGGTGCGGTAATTCGTCCAAGTCCTGCACCAGGCGTTGGATGCCAGTGTCCACGAGTCGGCCGAGCGGCTCGTGCGTCTCGCCTTCCCGAAACACTAGCCCCGGGATGTCGTCGAAGGCACCTTGCTGGCGTAGACGGTGAAATGCCTGCCGCGGGTGCTCATTCCGCCCCCGGTTGGCCATCAGGCGCTCCAGGAACTGCACCAGGACAAATTCCTCCCCAGTGCACACAACATCGGCGCTGAGTCGGCGCTCGGGGTCGAAGCCGAAAAAGTCCCACGGCTCGTAGATCGCCTTGGCTCCTCCGGCAACAATCAGCGGACGGTCCTCGCCGAGTTGGTAAGCGTCGGTGATCAGGGAATACGCCTTGGCGGAGTGGATCTGCATGCTGGAGACGAACAGCATTTGCGGCGGTTGGCCGTTCAGCCGCGCTCGACTGGGGCGAAAGTTCGGGTTCCACTGCGTCTGCACGACTCGAGTGTTGGTGAAGCCCGCCGAGTACAAAGCCGCCCCGACGGCCCGAGGCCCCGCGGTCAGCAAGCGCATGTCCGCAAAAAGAAACGGACCCAGCCGGGTCCGCATATCGAAGGCATACGCCACCACACAAGGTACGTCCCCGTTGCCGGGGACACGTCGCAAACGCGCCTCCAAGTCGCGGTACTCCCCCGGCCTGGTGTAGCGGTCGTTCTTGGGGCGGCTTGGCAATTCCATGATCGGCCTCGATCGCTGGGCGGAATCTCGACTCGTTTCAAAGCGACTCCGACGAGTCGCTCTGCAAATCACACCATCCGGACGGCGCGATGATGGAATCTCGCTTCATCGTCCCTCGGGATGCTCCCGAACTCGGAGACGAACAACCACCGGGAAATGATCGCTGTAACCCCGTCTCGCCACTGGTCGATCCGCCTTGCCGAAGCTCCAGGGGCGCAACGAGCGGGATTCCGGATCGCGTAGCCCGTCATGGATCACTTCTAACGTGTCCGTAAGGCAAGTCCAGGCCTCTTCGTCGAGTAGTCCCGGAGAAACGCAGATTTGATCGTAAATGACCGGCGCGTTGAAAAAATGCGTTCCGAAATACTGTGGGTCTTTGCCTTCCAGGAGGTTGAAGAAACGCAATTCCCCCGCTTGCCGTGTCGTTTCTCGGTCGGCCGTCCGAAGATTGACCCGCACGCTGGCATCCTGGGGCGAGTCGTTGAAATCGCCACAAACGATGATGTCGGCCTTGGGATTGCGGGTGAAGATACGATTGGCGTCGCCGTACACCAGGTCCGCGTAGGCGGCCCGGCGATCGCCGGTCGAGTCGCTGCGGCGGGAAGTCCAATGCGTGGCGTAGACCGTCAGCTCGTGGCCACTGGCCATCAACCCCACGACGAGGATACGTTGACGTCGATTGGGCAACCTGGGGGGATAGCGGGAGTTCAAAGGCAGTCGGCTGATCACCGCCGGGGCAATGTGACGACCCGCGGTCACCGGCTCCATCACCACCGTCTGGTACGGTGTCGCGTCGGCGGGCAAACTGCGATTCAGCGAGTCCGCCAGCAGTTCCGCCGCCCGCTTCGACTCGACCTCCGTGGCACATAAGACGTCGGGCCCTTTGCCCCCATTCATGCGCAACAGTGCCTCGGTCAAGCGGCTCAATTTCAGGCGGAGGTCCTCGGGGTTCTTGGCGAAGCGATCGTCATATTCTTCGTCGTCTGGGCCCCGATTGTCGTCGATATCGTCGAACAGGTTCTCGACGTTCCAGGTGCAAAAAAGATATTCCCCCGGGGCAGCGACGATGGTTTTGGGTTGGGGCGGCTCCGACCAGCGAATCGACCGGCTGAAATAAGCCAACAGGACGACCAGCAACAGGAGCAATAGCGACGGTAACGAAATTTGCTTGGGGCGACTCGAACGTGCGCGGGCCGACATGCCACGATTCCTTTCGTCCGGTTGCATCGCGGAGGCTGCGCGGCAACCTCCCGTGGATTTCCGATCACAATGCCGAGAATGTAAAGAAAGGCGGCGTGTGAAGCAAGAAAGCCCGGGAGGTTTGGTCCCTCCCGGGCTGTCGTCGGAACTTGCGGGTTATTCCCCGCCGGCGATCACCAGTCGATGCGGTGCTCGGCGACGTAGTCCCGCAACTTCTTCATGATGCGGACGTTCAACTGCCGCACCCGCTCCTTCGTGATGCCAAGGCGCTTGCCGATCTCCTCGAGCGTGAGGTTCTCCTCGTTATCCAGCCCCGCCCGCATCCGCAGGATTTCGCGTTCGCGCGGCTCCAGGATGTCGAGCAGATGATTGATCTTGCCCGCTGCCTGCTCGGCCTGCGCGAGCTGCTCCTGCTCGTCGGTACGGACATCGGCTCGGGACTCGAAGATCTCCTCGTGTCCGGTGAGGAATCGTTCGCGTCGGCTCTTCTCATCCGGGATCGAGCGAGCGAAGTTCTTCATGATCGCCCAGCTGGCATACGTGCTGAACTTGTTGCCGCGCGAGTAGTCGAACTTCTCGACCGCCCGGATCAGCGACATGTTGCCATCGCTGATGAGTTCCCAGAGGTTGTCGCCGGGGCCGACATGCTTCTTGGCGTAGTTGACGACCAAGCGCATGTTGCACCGGATCAGCCGATCGCGCACGAAGTTGATCTTCGCCTGCAATTCCTCGATGCGGTCGAGGTCCTGAGCGCGAGCGCGGCTGGGATCCAAGTCCGACTGAAGCAGGTGCAACTGATGCTTCAGGTAGTTCATCTGCCGGAACAGATGGTACTCCTGCTCTCGCGTCAGCAAGGGGTACTCGTACAGGTGGGCCATTTCGGGCGGCACATCCTTGGGCACCTTCTTGCTGCGCAGTTGCTCCTGGAACCCCTCCTCGTCGGGCATGGGGCCGAGGATCTCGGCGGCCTTGGCGGGGTCGTCGAACTCTTCGTTGTAGATATAGTCAACGGGCGCGCTGAGCAGGCGATAGGCCTTGACCTCATTGATCACTTTGTGGATCGAGGAGCGCGTCCGGTGGTATTGTTTGGCCAGCGTTTCCACGGTCATCCCCTTCCTGTAGGAATTAAAAATTTGCAACTTCGCATTCGGGTCCAATGTTCCGCTCATGTTGGGAAAGACCGCCTGATTGGGATATTGGCGGTCGTGATTCCGAATGGTGTATCTCACCGCTTCGGGCGAGCGTCCCAAGGATCGGGCAATGCGTCGGCTGACATCCGTGAGTGAACCGCCGAAGTTTGCCAGATTGCGCGCTTGCCGGATGATTTCCTCCTTTTCGTCATGCGTCAGGTGCGAGAACCGCCGGCCTCGCTCGACCTGTGCCGCATG
The DNA here is from genome assembly GCA_026418875.1 of Gemmataceae bacterium. GTDB lineage: Bacteria > Planctomycetota > Planctomycetia > Gemmatales > Gemmataceae > CAKZUU01. The sequence goes on from JAOAAM010000698.1 coordinate 5,181, forward strand.
TTCCGCAACAAACCGTTCCACGACCGACAGCGGATACATCAGCTGCCGTCGCCCATGTTGCACCACTTGGATGCCGATCAAGCCGTGCTTTCGCCAACGGCTGATCGTCTTCGTCGAGACGTTGAATCGCTGACTCACCTCCGCCAGCGAGAGCAACGGCTCGGGGGGCAACTCCAAACCCGTTTGCAGCGTCCGTGCCAAGCGGTCGAGGAATCGGCCCAGGTCATGCCGCAGGTCCTCTCCCTCGATGAGCAGTCCAGGGT
>JAOAAM010000765.1 GCA_026418875.1 Gemmataceae bacterium
GGATCCTCGATGGTGAGGATATGCACTTGCTCACGCTCGTTGATGTAGTCAAGCATACTCGCAATGGTCGTCGACTTACCCGAACCGGTGACGCCGGCGAGGATGATCATGCCCTGGTCGAAATGACAGAGCTTCTCGATCGAGGGGGGCAGGTGAAGTTCATCGAACTTCGGGATCTTGTTGCTCACTCGGCGGGCGACCAACGACCATTTGCCCCGCTGTTTCATCAGGTTCACGCGGAAGCGGCATTCATCATTGCCGATCACGTGGGCGAAGTCGGCACCACCCGTCTCTTCGAACTGCCGTTGGGATTTCTCGCTCATGATTGGCAGGAGCAATTTTTCCATTTGCTCTTGCGACAAGGGTGGCAGGTCCATCTTCTTGATGATGCCCCGGTGCCGCATCATCGGAGGCAGGCCCACTTTCAAGTGCAAGTCCGACCCTTCATGCTTCATGACCGCGCGAAACAGTTTGTTCACCTCGGGTTCGCGTTTCGCTTCGGCAGGAACTCTCAGGTCCTCGATGCGAAGGGCGTCGGCATCAGCGGTCGCCATCTTGCAGCCTCCATTAAAAGAAACTCAACTTCCAAGGGGTTGTCGGGCCACCGTCGCAGCGGCGGGATCACAGTCGGACTGGAACCCCATGTTCCGCGAGATACCGCTTTGTCACTGGAATACTGAACTCATTGTAATGGAAAATGCTTGCGGCGAGGGCGGCATCGGCCCCGACGCGAAAGGCATCGACCAGGTGCTGCGGGTGCCCGGCACCGCCGCTAGCCACCACCGGAATCGACACCGCCCGAGCCACCGCCTCGATCATCTCCAGGTCGTAGCCATTTTTCGTCCCGTCGGCATCCATCGAGGTCAAAACGATCTCGCCGGCCCCTAATTCTTGAACCCGCTTCGCCCAGGCCACGGCTTCCAGCCCGGTCGGTGTCCTGCCCCCATTGATGAACACCTCCCATACCACTTCTTGGTCCGGGGCAGCCTCTTTTTCATCCTCCGCCCCTTTGGCCGACAACGCGGAGGAGACTTTTCGCACCCGGCGGGGGTCGATGTTGACGACGGTCGCACAGGAACCGAAGCGTCGAGCGATGTCCGTGATCAAGGACGGATTCTTGACGGCGGCGGTGTTGATACTCACCTTTTCCGCGCCTGCTTGGATGAGCCGGGCCGCATCCTCCACCGTTCGGATCCCCCCGCCAACGGTGAACGGCATGAACACCTGCTCCGACACGCGCCGAACGATGTCCAACATGATCTCGCGATCTTCATGGCTCGCCGTGATGTCGAGAAACACTAGTTCGTCGGCACCGTCCGCTTCGTATCGCCGGGCTACCTCGACGGGATCGCCTGCATCCCGCAGGTTCAAGAAATGGATGCCTTTGACGACCCGCCCCCGGTCCACATCCAAGCAAGGAATAATGCGCTTCGTCAGCACGCTGAACACCCGAAGGCCATGAATTCACGCATTTTTGAATGTACACCGCTCCTGCGCGGGGGTCAATTCAGTCGGGAGGAGCCGGAGAAAAGGAGAAAGGGGGCCCCGATGCAGTCCCGCCTCGGAGACCCCCGCTTCGGTGGAGGATGCCGCCCTTCGGGGAAGGGCTTGGTTGATACCCACCGGATAAAACGCGTCGTGATCAAGCCGCCTGATTGGCCGCGCACCATAACATGTACGCGACTCGTTCATGCAGCTGTCGGCGGCGGCGTACCGATTCGACGAATCGTTCGCGCCAAGCGTAATAGATGAGGGCGATGGTGAGCGCGGCCACGTTGCAGCACACGATTGGCATGTTCCTGCCCCCAAATCCGTGAAAAAATTTTCGCCCCCCCCTTCACACACCTCTCGGATGAGCACCGTTGGCTTGGTGCCATCCTCCTCAAAGGTGCTACAAGAAATAAAATCCGTCAAATCAGAACTGATTTTTGGGAACTTTTTTAATCTCAAACTTGACTCGGCCCGTTGGCGTGTTCTCCGCGCAAGCCGGCTAAGCCCTCGCTTCCCAACAGAATCACTTTCCCGGCTACTTCGATCTCGAAGAGATCGTCCAGCGGTTGATAGCGGCGGACCATCACTCGGGCACCGGGAATCAGGCCATGCTTCCGCCAATGCCTCAGTCGCCGGGGATCGTCGTCACGGACCTCTCGAATGATCGCCGACTGACCCGGTCGGAGGTCCACCAGGTCGCAGAGTTCGCGTCGGGGGATATTCCCGTCTCGAGAGGGGATCAAATGGCCGTGCGGATCTTCCAAAGGCTCGCCCAAGTGGGCTGCCAAGGCTTGCTCCAAGCGGGGCGATATGGCGTGTTCGAGCGCTTCGGCCTCGGCGTCGACCTCGCTCCAATCCAAGCCGAGCACCTTCGTCAGGAATAACTCGACGAGTCGATGGCGGCGGATCACTCTCCGGGCCACCCCCAAGCCGCGTCGACTCAGTCGGGCACCGGTTCCCGGCTCATACTCGACCCAACCAGCTCCCGCCAGCCTCTTCAACATTCCCGTCACCGAAGGGGCACGAACCCCCATCGCCGCCGCGATCTCCGTGGGGGGCACCATCCGCTGATCGCCGCCCAAATGGTGAATCGCCTTGAGGTAATTTTCGACGGCGTGCGACAGACGTTCGCTCATGGGTTGCCTCACCGATGGGCGGCTAACGGGTCAAAGCCCAAGTTCCCCACAGCGTCAGACCGAACCCCACACGAAGGGCATACTGCAACGCCAGCCAGTAAAAGTTCCTTGTCATCAGCTTACGAAGCTCTTCCAATGCTTTTCGCACTTCCTCCTCGACGATTCGCCGCGGATTGAT
>JAOAAM010000016.1 GCA_026418875.1 Gemmataceae bacterium
CAATTACTCCGTCTCCAGTCGCCGTCGGGGCAAACCCTTCGTTGGGATGATTGGTTCGAGGCGGCTGAATCGCTCCTCCGCCGGTCTTCGCAACGGCCCTTTCGAGAAACGGACCCACTTCCCGGCTCACGGTCGCTACCCGCGCTTCGTGCCCCGGCTGTCACGTTCGCCTCCATCATGGCGCAGTCACCTGTTGCCCGAGCCCTCGGGGATTGGGAGTCGGCTCGAATCCGATTGCACCGGATGTTCGACATTGCCAGTGCTCTCGGATTAGGAGGTCGCGGTAACGAACTCGCCCTCCTCCGCTTCGAGGCTGGCTACTCCTTCGATCAACTGGCCCAACGACTCGAGGCCGTCCGGCGTGTTTACCCCAATTTCCAGGAATGGACCATCGATGAAATCACGCCCCAAGCGCGACCGGACATCCAAAACGCGGCGGCACGGTCTTATTTGCGATTGATCGAATCCGCCCGGCAGCGAATCACCCGCGAGTTTTTGAAGCTCGCGCCCGATGGCAAGGAATCTCGCGAGGTGTGGCTGTCCCTGGCTCGATGGATCGCCGACGCCGCGGAATTCAACGAGGCCCGATCGCTCTTCCGGGTGCTTCAACGTTTGGCGGGAGAACCGGTCGAGGATTTGGCGGCGACGCTATCGGGTTTTTTGCAACAGAATGCGATCCCCTTGCAGATTCGCACGGTGCGGGTCGTCATTCCCGACGATGCCCACACCAGCCGATTGCGTCCGAGTGGAGATCTCGTGATGACACAGGTGCCGCCGGGGGGAACGCCGCAGACGTTCCGCTTCCGTCGGGAAGATGAATCTTTGCGAGAGAATCGCGAGCGCCGAACGACCTACGCGTTCTCGGCCGAGTCCGGCTCGTCGAGCATTCAGTTTTTGCCCGGGTCGGTGTTCTACGTCGAATTGGATGTGAAAAACGATTCTGGCCAAGTATGGCGATTGAGTTGGCTACAGTGCCGATCGCAAGTGTATCGCTACGAAGCGTTGTTCGGACAACCGCGTTTTCACAAGCCCGATGCAGCGAACCCGCTGGAGGGGCAGCGCGTGGACATCCGCCTGCGGTTTTCTCCCGAGGGAGGAGTGCCGCCAATTCCGACACTGCTGCCCGACGTCAATCGTTGAAGATGAGGCTCGTGATGAGAACGATTCCCAAGGCGAGGCTTGCCCAAGTGGGGAGGAACTGCCTCGGCACTCTCGTTGCATTCCTTATTGGCCTGATACTCCTTGGCGGGATGCCATCCGCGGTGGCAGCGGAGGAGAGGCACGAGGCGGTGGGTCGCCAGGGGATGGTCGTGTCGGTTTCCGCGGCAGCGACCGAGGTTGGGGTCCGGATTTTGCGGCGAGGCGGCAATGCCGTGGATGCTGCGGTTGCGACGGCATTCGCGTTGGCCGTGACTCATCCTGCGGCCGGTAACATCGGCGGTGGCGGATTCATGCTCATCGCTCCCCCGGGTGAGGGGCCAATCGTCGTGGATTACCGTGAGACGGCTCCCGCTGCCGCCTCGACTGACATGTATCGAAACCAGCGGAGTCCGTTCGGACATCGCGTTGTCGGCGTGCCTGGAACCGTTCGTGGGTTGGCTCTGGCTCATCAACGTTTTGGCAAGCTCCCGTGGCGCGATGTGGTTCAACCGGCGGTGACACTAGCCTCCGAGGGCTTTGTCCTCGAACCGTGGACTGCACGATCACTCAACGAATTGGTGCGACAATCCGGTGATTTTCCCGAATTGGTTCGTGTCTTGGGCAAAGACGAGGGGCGTGGTACGTGGGTCGCCGGCGATCGACTGCGGCAACCCGATCTGGCCCGAACCTTGCAACGTATTGCCGACGAAGGACCCGAAGCCTTCTACACCGGCTCGATTGCTGAACAGATCGTCGCCGAAATGACTGCTGGCCAGGGGCTGATCACCGCCGAAGACTTGAAGAAATACCAAGCGAAGTGGCGTCGAGCAATCC
>JAOAAM010000032.1 GCA_026418875.1 Gemmataceae bacterium
GAACCCAAACTTCCCCGTGCCCCCCGCTCGTGCCGATGCGACCGGCGGCGACCCCGACCCGAATCGACTTTTTCCGGTCAGCACGCTGCTGCGTCGGTTCAACGACGTTCACCATGCCGGCCGAGTCACGTCGGCCTGCGGTCCCACGATCTATCGGGATGACTGGCTCGGCGAACAGTATGCGGGAAACGCTTTCATTTGCGAGCCGGTCCACAACCTCGTCACGCGTCGGATCCTCGAACGCCGGGGGCCAACCTTCACGGGGCGGCGGGCCGAGGATGAGCAGACCCGCGAATTCCTGGCATCGACCGACAATTGGTTCCGCCCGGTTCAAGTCCGAACCGGACCCGATGGGGCGTTGTGGGTGGTGGACATGTACCGATTCGTGATCGAACACCCGCGATGGATTCCACCGGATCGCCTGGCGGAATTGGACGTCCGCGCAGGGGCCGACCGTGGCCGAATCTATCGAGTGTTGCCTGCGGACAAATCGCCGCGAGAAGTTCCCCGACTCGATGCCCTCGCGCCCGCCGACCTGGTGCGGCTGTTGGAGTCTCGCAACGGCGTCGTTCGGGACTTGGCTCAACGGCAACTGATCCACCATGCATTAGTCGCTACGGATGAGTTGCGACAAATGGTCCGTTCGGGGAACGCCTGGGGCCGTCTGCACGCACTCTGTGTTCTGGGTATCACCGGCCGACTGGATGAATCCACACTGCGGACGGCGTTGGGCGACACCGATGCGGCCATCCGCCGCTGGGCGATTCGCTGGGCCGAGCCACTCCTCAGGACGAATCCGGCGGTGCTCGATGACGTGCTTTCCCGGCAGAGGGATGACGATCTCCGAGTCCGCTATCAATTAGCGTATTCGCTGGGTCATGCGACGGGCGACGTCGCCACGGCAGTCCTCGCTCGCTTGGCAGCAAAAGATGGTCACGACCCCTACTTCCGCTCCGCCGTTCTGAGTTCGATCCGCCCGGATTCCTTAGCGTCGTTCATCGAGGAATTGGTCAAACATGGGGATGACGCATCCATCAAGCACGTTCTGCCGATGGCGGTCGCCTTGGTTCCGGTCATGCTCGCGCCGGACCGATGGGAAGCAACGGTTCGCCCGATTCAGACCGCGGCGCTGGCGACAGTCGTTCGTTTCGATGTCTGGGGAGCGATGATCGAAGCCGCCGAGCGACGCCGAGTGTCTTGGCCCGAGACATTACAGGCCGTGTTGGAAGAAGTGGCGAACGACGCACGGCAACTGCTGGAGCGGGGGGAAACTCCGTTGGAGATGCGAGTGCGAGCCGTGCGTTTCCTGGGTCGGTCCGCGGTCCATGCCGATGCCGATGCACAACGACTGGCGACCTACCTGCGACCAATCTACCCGCCGGAACTCCAGCAGGCCGCGCTCGACCGGCTCGCCGTAATGGAATCGCCGAAAGTCGTCGCGGCCATCCTGGACGTTTGGCGCGAGTTGACGCCGGATCGGCGGTCAATGGTCGTGGATATTCTTCTCGCTCGACCTGCTTGGGTGGGCCGCATCGTCTCTGCCC
>JAOAAM010000091.1 GCA_026418875.1 Gemmataceae bacterium
CGCTGGTAGCGGAAGTTGGCGATGATGCGTTTACCCGAGAGATCCAAGCGGACCAGGGCATTTTCGGCCTGGAGTTCGCGGAGGCGGGTGTTGGCCACTCGCAGGATGCTGGCGTTGTAACCGCCAGCCAACCCGCGGTTCGATCCCAACACCAAAACGCGCACGGCCTTGATCTCGGGGCGCACTTCCAAAAGCGGGTGCCGCACGTCGCCGGCGTTGGCGCTGAGGTCGGCAGCGAGTTCAGCGATCTTGCGCGTGTAGGCCTCGGCCTCGGCGGCTCGATCCATCGCTTTCTTGAACCGGGCCGTGGCGATCAGCTCCATGGTGCGCGTGATCTTCTTGATGTTGCCGATCGCTTTTCGGCGTCGCACCAATTCACGAGTCTTGGCCATGGTCCCCTCTTACGCCCCGCTCTGCCGCGCCGTATTCGACACCCGATCGCCCCCTTGCCGATCGACTCACGCCTTGAATTGCAAGCGGAATTCGTCGATCGACGCTTTCAACTTGGCCTCCAACTCCGGCGAAAGTTTCTTCGACTCGATCAATTCGTTGCGGACCTCCGGCTTCTGCTCCCGCATGAACGTGAGGAACTCGGACTCCCAACGGCTGACTTGGCGAACCGGCACGTCGTCGATGTATCCTTTGGTGGCGGCGTAGATAATCATCACCTGGTCCGCCACGTGCATCGGCTTGTACTGCGGCTGTTTGAGCACTTCGACGATGCGGTAGCCACGATCCAGTTTCTTCTGCGTCGCCGGGTCGAGTTCCGTGCCCAGTTGGGCAAACGCCTCCAACGACCGGAAGCTCGCCAGATCGAGGCGCAACCCGCCCGCCACCGTCTTCATCGCAGGGATCTGGGCATTGCCACCCACGCGGGAGACGGAGATGCCGACGTCAACCGCAGGCCGGACACCCGCGAAGAACAAGCTGGGTTGGAGGTAAATCTGGCCATCGGTGATGGAGATGACGTTCGTGGGGATGTACGCCGACACCTCGCCTTCCAACGTCTCGATGAAGGGCAGTGCGGTCAGCGAGCCGCCCGAGGTCGGAATCTTGGCGACCTTCGCGCCGTCGAACTTCTTCACGTCCTCGAAAGCCTGATGCTTCTCGAGCTTGCCGACGTAGACTTTGCCGGCCTCCCCCGGTTGGCGTCGGCGGGAGGGATCGGCGGCGGCGTTGATGCCCCAATCGTCCTTGACTTGTTTCTCGTCCACGTCCTTCGGCACAATGACGAAGCGTTCCGCGAGTTTTGCCGAGCGCTCGAGCAAGCGGCTGTGGCAGTAGAAGATGTCACCCGGGTAAGCCTCGCGGCCCGGCGGACGACGAAGCAATAGCGACAATTGGCGATACGCTGCCGCCTGCTTGGTCAGGTCGTCGTAGACGCAGAGCGTATCGCGGCCATGTTCGTACATGAAGTACTCGGCCATCGCTGTCCCGGCATAGGGCGCGATGTACTGCATGGGTGCCGGATCGGACGAGGACGCCACCACCACGATCGTGTAGTCCATCGCCCCGTGTTGCCGCAACGCCTCGACCGTGCCGGCGACCGTGGCCTCTTTCTGACCGATGGCGACGTAGACACAAATGACGTTTTCGTTCCGTTGGTTGATGATGGTGTCGATGGCGATGGCCGTCTTGCCGGTCTTGCGGTCGCCGATGATCAATTCGCGTTGGCCTCGGCCGATCGGCGTCATCGAGTCGATCGCTTTGATGCCGGTCTGAAGCGGCTGGTTGACCGGCTGCCGCTCGGCCACTCCGGGGGCCACACACTCCAGCGGCCGCCGAAGGTTCGTCATGATCTCGCCTTTACCATCCAGCGGCCGACCCAACGGATCGACGACGCGGCCGATCAACGCCTCGCCCACGGGAACTTCGAGCAACGCCCCGGTGGTTCGGACTTCGTCCCCCTCGACGATCTCCAGATAGTCACCCAGGATGACGATACCGACGGAGTTCTCTTCCAGGTTCAGGGCCAGTCCGCGAACGCCGGTCCGGGTGAATTCGACCAGTTCGCCCGACATGACGCCGGACAGTCCGTAGACGCGGGCGATGCCGTCACCGACTTCCAGAACTTGCCCGGTCTCGCGCGACTCGATCTGATCGCGGAAGGTCTCGATCTCTCGCTGGAGTACGGAGCTGATTTCGCCGGTCTTAAACATAACTGTAACTCGCCATCAATTGGTTTTGCAATCGTTCGAGCTTTGTCTTCACCGAACCATCGAAGACCCAATCGTCCACGCGGATCACCATGCCTCCCAGCACCTCGGGGTCGATCCGCGTTTCGATCATGGGGGTGCGTTGGAAGCGGCGGGCGATGAAATCACGCAGCTTCTGCTCTTGCTCAGCAGACAGCGGAACCGCTGCCCGCACCTCGACTCGAATCCTTCCCGACCGCTCGTCGTCCAACTCGCGGTAGGCGGCAACAACAGCACGCAGCAGGTTCAGCCGGCCGTGCCGGTTCATCACTTGCAGGAAATCCACGAGCAGATCATCGGCTCGGCCGCGAAACGCCTTCTCAATCGCCTCGCGCTTGGCATCCCGACGGATCGACCCAGCGGCCAGGAACTTCTCCAACAGCGGATCTTGCCCAAACAGGTCCAAGACCATCGCCTGGAGCTGCTCGCGGATCAGTTCCGTCTTGCCCTGCCGCGCGGCGGCGTTGTACAGCGCTTCGGCATAAACCTGAGCGACGCCCTGCTCCTTGACGTTGCGGATGCGTCGCCCTGTGGCCGTGGTCATGGTTACCCCTGCCTGTGATCAACTCAGCGAACTGGCTGGCGAACGCTCCAATTCGGCTAGGGCCTCGTCCAGGAAGTTCCGGTGATCCGCCTCGCTCATGTCGCGTCGAACCACCTTCCGCGTGATCGAGACGGCAAGCGCCACCGCCTGCTGACGGATCTCGTGCAAGGCCGACTCCCGTGCCAGTTGAATCTCCCGAAGCTGGCGATCACGGTCTTGTTGGATGGTTTGCCGTGCTTCGGCGATCATCTGTTCCTTCAGGGCCGCGGCGTCGCGACGTGCCTCTTCCATCATCCGAGCGACTTCGGCTCCGGCATTGCGCAATTTTTCGTCCAATTGCCCTTGCAATTCCAGGGCCTGCCGCCGCGTCTGCTCCGCTTGCTCGAGGGCGCTGCGAATAGTGTCCTCGCGTTTCTTCAGCCCTTGGAGCATGGGCGTCCAAGCGAACTTCTTGAGGACCAAGTACAGGGTGACGAAGATGACCACGGACCAAACGCCGGTATCCCAACGTTTGGGGATAATCTCCGGTGGCGCATCCTCGTGGATGGAGTGGAAATCACCACTCTCCACCCGTTTCAGGAACGCCTTCTTCTCGTCCGGTTTGCTGAGATCGAACTTGATCTCGCGGTGATCGTGATCCACGACGATCACCTTGCTGACGGCATGATGATGGTCGACATGCCCATCCGCGGGATCCGCACCGCCGACCGACGGAACCGCAGTCCCGAACCCGAGCAAGACCAGCAAAAGGATCAAGGGTCGCATGAGTGGCAACCTCGGCAAAGGCGTTCCTAGAGCGTAGCCGGCAACCCGCCCTCAATGGGCGGACGCCTGACAACCCCAGTCTTGGATCAGACGAACAGCGTCAGCAAGCAGATCAGCAACCCGAAGAAGGTGGCACCTTCCAAAAGAGCGGCGATGACGATCATGGCACCGCGAATGTCGCCGGCGACCTCGGGCTGACGGGCCATGCCATCCAAGGCCGCCGAGCCGATCTTGCCGAAGCCAAACGCCGCGCCAATGATCGTCAGCGCCACCCCGACACCGATCGCATATTTCGACGAGCCGAGCAGAGAGGTTTCCCCCGCGGGGGTCTGAGCAACGGCCGGCGCCGCAGCCAACAGCAGTACGATCAACACCAACGCGAGGGTCTGGAAGGCTTTCATGGAACTTTGCTCTCCGGGAAATTAACAGGTTCAAACGAACATATCCGTATCAACCCCCACCCGGCTCGTTCAGTGCTCCGGATGAAGAGTGGATCCCAAAAACAACGCCGTCAGGTAAACGAAAACATAAGCCTGCAAGAAGGCAACGAACAGTTCCAACAAACTCAGCGCGACGATGAACAGCACGCTTCCAATGCTGATCGGCCAGAAGAGCAGGTCTGGCACATGTTTCGCCATGGCAATGAATGAGAGGATCACCGCCAAGACCATGTGCCCGGCGAAGATGTTGGCGAACAAACGCACAGCCAACACGAACGTCTTGATGAAGTGGCCGAAAATCTCGATGAAGGCGATGAACAAACCAATCAGCCATCCGCCCGGCGCGTCGATGTGCGGAAAGTACGATTTTAGGTAGTGCAGCGGGCCATGCTGCACAATCGCCGCTCCATGAATCACCGCGAAGGCACACAAGGCCAACGCCCCGGTCACCAGGATGCTGCCCGTCGCCGAACCCATGAACGGAACTAAGCCGAGCAAGTTATTGGCGAGGATAAATAGGAACATCGTCCAAAGGAACGGAACATAACGATCCGCATCCTCCTCGCCTAACGTGGGCTTCGCCACTTGATCGCGGATGAATGTGAGGATCACCTCCAGCGCATTCCAACCCCACCCCCTAGGCGGCTCGCCCGATTGGACTCGACGAGCCAGGCGAATGTAGAGGAAGGCCACCACCGCCGCGGCAATGAGTTGCAACACGACGAACTTGGTCAGCCAATTCGGAAGGTGGAAACCGAATCCGGTGCTGTCGAAAATGTGCCAATGCGTTGTATCCAGCACATGATCGAAGAAACTCGCACCGAATATCATGGACGATTCCCTCAACGGTGCAACTCAGCCGACCCCGGCAACCGCGACCGTGCCGCCAACAACGTCTCCAACGCCAGCGTCCAAAGGTACATCAGCAGGATGGCCGCCCAAAAGCTCAGCGTTCCTTCCCGACTCGTCCGGAATTCGGGGATCAACTGATACGCCAGCAGTCCGCCGCCAAACGCCCCAGCCATCCGCAACAGCATCCCGCCCATCGTGGCCAATAACTGCTGCGACGGTGCCTGCGAACGCGACCAAAGAACCCAAGCCAACGCGACGATTCCCGGAACGATGCAGACCCCTGCTGCAACGGCCGCCTTCCCGATGCCCCAAGCCCCTTCCCGCCAAAAGTAGACCGACGCCAGTGCCCCCGCACCAGCGACCGATCCCGCAAGAAACACCTTCAGTTGCTTGGTCACGCCTGCTTCTTCGAGTGCTTGGCCGATCGCTCTGCCTCGTCGAGTCTCCGCAGCAGTGCAATCATGTGGACGAAACCCAAGAGCAGCCCTGCCACCACCCCGGCAATCATCAGCCAGGGGGTCGTCCCCCACCACCGATCGACGATCACCCCCAAGGCGATCGGCACCACCATCTCCAAGCCGACCTGCCCCAACGCAATCAGGTACGCCATCGAACGCGATGGTGGAGGAGTCGCGGCCATCCGCCGGTTCTCCGAAAGTCTTGTCATTCTGCGATCAGGCCATGCAAAGTCAATGGCCAATTGTGATTTTTTTCACAAAGTCCTCAACATTCCCAGCCCAGATGGGTTGCGGC
>JAOAAM010000093.1 GCA_026418875.1 Gemmataceae bacterium
CGCCAAGGCGCAGGGCCGCACCGGCTATGCTCTGTTCAAGAGCAATCCGTCCCGTGTTTTGACAACGGACGAAATGATCGACCTGTGGAAAAACCTGTGCGATAAATACCCCATCCGGTCGATCGAAGACGGGCTGGCTGAGGATGACTGGGAAGGGTGGCAAAAGCTCACCCGAGAACTGGGACACCGAGTCCAACTCGTTGGGGATGACCTTTTCGTCACGAATCCTAAGCGGTTGCGGCAGGGGATCGACCAAGGTGCCGGCAACAGCATCCTGGTCAAGGTGAACCAGATCGGCACGCTTACCGAGACTCTGGACACCATCGAGTTGGCCAAACGGCACCGCTACACGACTATCATCAGCCATCGGAGCGGCGAGACGGAAGACGTCACCATCGCCGACATTGCCGTGGCGACCAACGCGGGGCAAATCAAAACAGGCTCGGCCAGCCGCACGGATCGGATCGCCAAGTACAATCAACTGTTGCGGATCGAGGAATTGCTCGGCAGGCAGGCGGTCTACGGAGGCTCGCTGCTCAATTGGGCGCGGTGACGTCATGCCAACTTGGCTCAGCGATCCCCCGCGGACGGCTTGCGTCCTCCTCGCCGTGATCGCATTGGCGTCGGTGGCCGCCGCTTGGTTCCTCGTGCCGGACCCGCCGAAAGATCGCGCCACGGGCAAAATTCCGCCCAACCGGAACCGCCGGCGGCTTCATTTAGTCGCGGCCATTTGCGCGGCAGCCCTCGTCGGGTGGATCCTGGCCGACAGGACTTGGGAAAGCGATCGAGAACAGATTGTCCGAAAGCTCCTTGAAATGAGCGAGGGCGTCGCCGAACGAAATCTCGACAAAGTCTTTCAACATGTGTCCGAGTCATTTCGCTACGGATCAGCCAACAAAGCCGCCCTGCGATCGCGCGGAGAGTCGGCCCTGCAAACCGGCCAAGTGACCGAGATCCCCATTTGGGACATCCAAGTCCCACCGAGCGACAGCGAGACTCGGCAACTCAAGGTCGTTTTTCGCTTCAAAGTCAAGGGAAATGCCCTGAGCGAAAATCAGTTCATCGGCGAGGGGCTCTTCGTGAAAGAGGGTCCCGAATGGCGTCTGGCCGGTGTCGAAGTTTTCTCCCCCACCGGCACGCGCGACCGTTATCAAATCCCCGGGCTTTGAATTGCTTTGATTTGCCTAGGTCACGAAGGCTAATCGACTTCGAGTCGCCAAGACTTCATTTGCTCGAGCATGGCTCGGCTCGTCAGGTCGAACTGGAGCGGAGTCACGGTGATGTATCCCTCGGCGAGCGCCGTCACATCGGTGTCAGGATGCGGCTCTGGGCAATCCAGCCCGTTCCCGGTCCAAAAATATGTCCGACCTCGTGGATCGACCCGCCGATCGAATTTTTCGAGATACGGCGATATATTCTGGGGCAAGACCCGCACACCACGCACGGGCCACTTTTCGCGGCTGGGGATGTTGATGTTGATGAGCGCCCCACGGGGCAACTCATGCGCCAGGATCCGCTCAATAACGCGTCGCGCCAAGCGGGCGGCCTCCGGATAGTCCATCCGTGCCGGCTTGGTGTACTCCAATGACACCGCGATGCTTGTCTGCTGGTAGAATGCGCCTTCGATCGCTGCCGCCACTGTTCCCGAATATAAGACATTGATTCCGGCGTTGGAGCCGGCATTCATACCGCTCACGATCAGGTCGGGAGCCTCGGGAAGGAGTTCGAGCAAGGCGAGCTTGACGCAATCGGCAGGTCGGCCTTCCACCGCCCACCCGATGAATTCGTCACGCTCCGTGATCTCCTGCACGATAAGCGGTGTCAGCAGCGTCACCGAGTGACCCACCGCGCTTTGCTCGCCGGCCGGAGCGACGACGATCACCTCGCCCAACGATAGCAACTCCTGGCGCAATGCCCGCAAGCCGGGGGCATGAATACCATCATCGTTGGTCAACAAGATGCGCATCCGTGAATCCTCGGGGGCCACAACCTTGACCTAGCCGGGCTGCGGGACTTTGGCCATCAGTCGCAGCAGGGTGGTGGCGGCCAACTCGGCAAATGGCGGGTCGTTGATGGGACAATCCAACTCGATCAACCCAACGTGGGGGGCCAGCCAGTGTTTCAAACTGGCAAACAGCGCGGCATCCGCCTCCGGCCACCAGAAGGGTTGGCCCTCTCGATCAATCGCCGATATCCCCCGCTTCGGAACCAAGATCGCCGTCGGCCCTCTGGCGGCACTGGCTTTCTCAGCGATCTCCTTGCCCAGCTGGTCGTTCTCCTCGGGAGTGGTCCGCATCAGGGTGACGTTCGGGTTGTGCTGGTAAAAGCGGCGATGGCGGAACTTTTCGGGCACCGTCTCCGGGGGGCCGAAATTCACCATGTCGAGAGCGCCCAGCGACACGACCTGTGGGACGCCCCGTAAGGCGGCCGCCGTCAGCCGATCCTTCCCGGCAGTCAGGATACCGCCCACCAGTTCGTCCGCTAGTTCCGTCGTGGTTATGTCGAGAACACCACTCACGAGGCCGTCCAAGATGAACGATTCCATCGTCCGGCCACCGGTTCCAGTCGCGTGGAAGACCAGAACTTCAAATCCGGCCTGCTCGATTGGACGACGCGCCATCTCGACGCAAGGCGTGGTCACGCCGAACATCGTTGCCGTCACCAAAGGTTTCGCATTCGAGAGGGAAGAGTCGGCATGCCTCTGCGATCTTCCACGGACCATTCCGGCCATGGCGTGGGCCGCATTCGCCAAGACCTCTCGGCTGATTCGATTCAGGCCGCTGATGTCCACCACCGAGGGCATCATCACGATGTCCCGAACCCCCACAAAGTGTTGCACCTGTCCACTGGCTAGCGTGCTGACCATCAGCTTGGGCAAGCCGAAGGGAAGAGCTCGCATCGCGGCGGTGCCGATGGGTGTCCCTGCCGAACCGCCCAGACCCAAGACACCGTCGATCCGCCCCTCTCGATGCAGGTCGAGAGCTATTTTCACGGCTCCCCGCGCGGCAGCCTCGATGGCTTGACCTCGATCTGCCGCATCACGCAGACGCTGCCACGTCGTCCCGGCGGCTTCAAAAACCCTCTCCCGCGGAATCTCGGGTTGAAGGGCTGGCTCTCCCATGACCCCGGTGTCCATGACCATGACGTCCAGTCCCGCCGAGCGCAGTAAGTCCCGAACAAACCCCGCCTCCTCGCCCTTGGTGTCCAACGTGGCAATCAGCAGCACCGCCATGATTTCCCCCTCCTCAACCGCGCAATCCCCGGCGTATGTTAAGATCGTCGGGTTTCCACACAAAAACGGCAATCGGCGAGACCGTCACGCAGGACGACGACGATGGTGTCCATGACGCGAGATGACATTTTGGCTCGGCTGAGGTCGCAGGTCGCCGCGGGACGACCCATTATCGGCGGGGGTGCCGGCACCGGGTTGAGTGCCAAGGCAGCCGAGGCCGGTGGCATCGACCTGATTATCGTTTACAACTCCGGTCGATTTCGCATGGCGGGTCGGGGCAGCCTCTGCGGCATGATGCCTTACGGGGACGCCAATCAGATTGTCATGGACATGGCCCATGAAGTCCTTCCCGTGGTGCGCCACACCCCGGTCTTGGCAGGCGTCTGCGCCACAGACCCATTCCGCATCATGAAGCTGTTCCTCAAACAGGTCCAGGCTGTCGGCTTCAGCGGCGTCCAGAATTTCCCGACCGTGGGACTCATCGACGGCGTGTTCCGACAGAACCTCGAAGAGACGGGAATGAGCTTTGGCCTCGAAGTCGATATGATCCGCCAGGCTCATGAGATGGGATTGTTGACGACACCCTATGCGTTTAATGAGGATGAGGCCGTCGCGATGGCCCACGCCGGTGCCGACATCCTGATTCCCCACATGGGTTTGACGACCAAGGGGAGCATCGGCGCGAAGACGGCCCTCACCCTGGATGACTGCGTCCCACGGATTCAGTCCATGCACGATGCGGCGAAGCGAGTCAACAAAGACATCCTCGTCCTATGCCACGGCGGCCCGATTGCGGAGCCTGAAGACGCCCAATACGTCTTGGACCGAACCGAGGGGATCGTTGGGTTTTATGGGGCTTCCAGCATTGAGCGGTTGCCCACCGAGACCGCCATCAGCGACTGCACCCGCCGATTCAAGTCGTTACGCCTGGGATGAGATCGTCGGGCCAGGCATCGCCTCGAACCGGCACGCGAATCAGGCCCGGCAGACTGCGAAACCAAGTTAGTTGTCGTCGGGCGAATTGACGGCTGCGGCGTTGAATCGAACAGCGGGCCGTCTCAAGATCGATCCGCCCTTCGACAAAGTCGCGCATCTCGGCGTACCCCAGGGCTTGCCAAGCTTCCCGGCTCATTGGTCGAGGGAGGGCCAGTAACCGACGCACCTCATCCGCCCAGCCCAGGGCAATCATCTGATCCACCCGTGAGTCGATTCGACGATCCAAGTCGTCACGTGGTCGATCCAGCCACCAACACCGGAGAGAGTTCAAATCCGGTTGCCTCTGCCATTCCTGCTGCCAGGCACTCAGCGGTTTGCCGGTCGATTCCCAAACCTCCAACGCCCGGATCAATCGTCGAGTGTCGTTCGGATGCAAGCGGGCAGCTAGCGTGGGATCCACTTGTTGCAAGCGCTGGTGCAAGGCCGCCGATCCGTGCTCCAGCCCGATCTTTTCGAGCCGCGAGCGAATCTCCCGATCGGCCGGCGGACCCGAAAATAGGCCGAACAGGAGTGCCTTCAGGTACAACGGCGTGCCACCCACGAAAATGATTTGGCGGCCCCGACGATCGATGTCGCGGCAGAAAGCGAGGGCACGCTGCAACCACCAGGCCACATTGGCCGACTGCCAAGGCTCAAGCTCGTCGATCAAGTGGTGCGGCACCCGTCGCCGCTGCTCTTCCGTCGGCTTGGCGGTGCCGATGTCCAGACCCCGGTACAGGGTCATGGAGTCCATGCTGACGATTTCCCCGCCGTAGAGTTCTGCGAGCCGCAACGCAAATTCGGACTTTCCGCACCCGGTCGCCCCAGTGATGACCCAAGCCGGCTTGGACAATCGGAGTTCTGCCAAGCGCATGCCGCTCGCCCCCGGACCATGAACATTCAAATCGATACACTGACCTATGCTAACGCGAACCGGGTCCGCCAGTGGGGAGCGAACGTGCCTGAATTTCGCGCCGATGCCGAGTTCGATTGTGAACCCGGAGTGATTTTCGATTTTTTGATTCGGCCGGCCAATGTCGTTCGCTTGTCGCCCCCCGACGTTCAGGTTCGGCTCATCGAAGGTCCGCCGGTCGTCCAGCTCGGCTCGAAAGTCACGATCGAAGCGCGGAACTTTGGCCTGCGACAACGGTTCTCCGTGCAGATTATCGAGTGGGAGGAGAACGAACTGCTGACCGACGAGCAGATCGAGGGGCCTTTCCGTTTTTACCGACACTCCCGCCGGCTTGAGCATAGGCCCGGCGGCAGCCGGTTGGTCGAGGTTGTCGAATTTTCCCCACCGGGCGGAATGCTCGGGATGCTTCTCTCGGCCGAGCGATTACAACGTTATCTCGCAGAATTGCATGAACATCGGGTCTCCGCGATGCGAGGATTATTGGGTGCGTCGGGGTCTGAATGATGGCGAGTTGGTGGCTGGATGAGGAGATCGAAGTCCTCCGTTCGGATCTGCCCCGGGGTCGTTTTCGCGGTGTGCTCTTTGATTTCGACGGCACCTTGTCGCTGATCCGCGAAGGCTGGCCGCAGGTCATGATCCCCATGATGGTGGAGAAACTGCGGGCGACCGGCACAGCAGAGAGCGATGAGCAACTGCATGCAGCCGTCGAAGATTTCGTGATGCGGTTGAACGGTCGGCAAACCATCTACCAGATGATTCAGCTAGCTGAGGAAATTCGCAAACGGGGCGGCACGCCGAAAGATCCACTGGAGTACAAACACGAATACCACGACCGCTTGATGCAGCGAATTCGCAGCCGCATCGAGGCGCTCGAATCGGGAAAGGCGGCACCCCATGAGTGGACCGTGCCCGAATCGCATGCGTTGCTCGAGAGCCTTCGGCGCCGAGGGCTAACGCTGTATCTTGCCAGCGGTACTGACTTGAAATTCGTGCGGCAGGAGGCAAAACTGCTCGGGCTGTCCGACTACTTCGAACCGCACATCTACGGAGCGCTCGACGACTATCAGAATTTTTCCAAACGGATGATCGTGGAGAGGATCCTGCGTGAGAACAATCTCAGCGGTGAGGAATTGCTCGGCTTCGGGGACGGATTTGTCGAAATCGAGGAGGTCCGTCGTGCCGGGGGGGTCGCTGTGGCGGTGGCTAGCGATGAGGTCGCCCGACAGGGGATCAACCAGTGGAAGCGCCGGCGGCTCGTCGATGCCGGGGCCGACATCGTCATCCCGGAGTACCGTCGCCATCCGCGGTTGTTGAGTTGGTTGTTCGCCGAGAATTGAAGATGCCGTTCCCGCAGTTTGACCGCTCTCGCCTTCGCATCCAGCCTCTGTCCGCTCGAGTTCATGATCTCACGTTGGATCGGTTCCTGGCCCTGGACGATCCACCGTCGGATTTCTCGCATCCGGCCCTGCCCATCCTCGGGGAGCGACTGATCGCGGCTCAGCAACGAAACTCTGCTCGTATCCTGCTGATGGGGGCACATGTTCTTCGGGCCGGGGTGTCCCGCCAACTGATCGACATGTTGGAGCGCGGGTGGATCGACCACGTTGCGATGAATGGCGCCGGGCCGATCCATGATTGGGAGTTGGCCCTCATTGGTGCGACGACCGAAAGCGTCGCACGGTATGTCTCGTCGGGCGAATTCGGCTTGTGGCAAGAGACCGGGAGAATCAACGACGCCATCCGACAAGGTGCCGCCGAGGGGCTAGGGCTGGGGGAAGCGATTGGCCGAGCCATCCTTCTTGGTGATTTTCCGCACAAAGAGATCAGCGTCCTGGCGGCGGCCGTTCGGTGCAAGGTACCTGTCACCGTCCACGTGGGCATCGGTTACGACATTATTCACGAACATCCAAATTGCGACGGTGCCGCCTTGGGAGCGACGAGTTATCGCGACTTCCTGATCTTGGCACAAACCATCACACGCCTGGAGGGGGGCGTAGCCCTCAACTTCGGCTCCGCCGTCATGGGGCCGGAAGTCTACCTGAAAGCCCTGGCCATGGCACGCAACGTTGCCCATCAAGAGGGGCGTGCCATCCGCCACTTCACGACCGCCATCTTCGACCTCCTTCCCCTGGAAGGCGATTTGCGACGCGAGGCACCGAAGACCGATCCCCGTTACTACTACCGACCGTGGAAGACGATTCTGGCTCGCACCGTCGCCGATGGAGGCGAGAGTTTCTACATCCAGGGCGATCACCGCCAGACCATTCCCGCCTTGCGTTGGGCAGCCATGCAAGCGGCCTCGCGGCATTGATGGATACACGCCGTGCCGGCAACTCGGGTCATTACACCGCGTCATTTGATTCCATAATCGTCCATCCTTTCAGGTGTTGAATTATGCTCTCCGATGCGTGGATCGAGAAGATTCTGAAATCATTGCCGCGACTCAGCATCGGCGTTCTGGGCGATCTGTTTTTGGACCGTTATCTGAAGGTGGACGTTCGGCTGACGGAGATCTCCTTGGAGACAGGATTGGAAGCGTATCAAGTCACGGAAGTTCGATCGCAGCCCGGGGCTGCGGGGACGATCATTAACAATCTCGTCGCGCTGGGAGTCGGTCGCGTGGTGCCGGTAAGCTTGATCGGGGACGATGGCGAGGGACATGAACTTCGTCAGGCATTGTTGCGGATGCCCGCCGTTGACCCGACTCACATTCAGATTACGGACCGGGTGCGAACGCCGACGTACACCAAGCCGATGCTCCATCCGGTCGAGGGGCCGCCCCGAGAACTGAACCGGTTGGACATTAAGAATCGCACGCCCACGCCGGCCCACCTCGTTGCACGACTGCTTCGCTCGCTGGAGTTAGAGTGGGAGCGAAATTCAGCGTGGCTGGTGTTGGATCAAGTGAGCGAAGATGAATGCGGTGTGGTCACCCAGGCGGTGCGGGATCGGTTGGCCGCACTGGCGAACCGCGATCCGAGGCGATTCGTCTTGGCGGATAGCCGGGAACGGATCGACCGTTTCCGAAGCGTCTGCCTGAAACCGAATCAACGCGAGGCGGGCGACATCGGTCAGCTACGCAACAACTCAGGTCGGGCCGTCTTTCTCACTCGAGGTGAACAGGGCATTCAACTCTTCCTACCCGGTGTGCCGGACCCGATCGACATCCCGGCGTATCCCGTCGCTGGGCCGATCGACCCCGTTGGTGCCGGCGACAGTGTGAGCGCTGGGATCGCCTGCGCCATGGCTGCCGGTTCCGAGTACGCTCAGGCGGCGGCCTTCGGCAATCTCATCGCTTCAATTACTGTGCAACAAATCGGGACGACCGGAACCGCCAATCCGCGGCAGGTGCGCGACCGTTGGCGGGAGATTCAGAGCGTCAAGTCATAGGCGATTCCCGATGCTCGGTCGCACTTTGCGTCGTCGACCTCGAAACACTCTCAAGAAATTCATTGAACTTTCGATGGACCTGCCATACGATACCGATGCAGCCTGCTCAACAGGTGGATGTGGTTTGTCAGACGGATTCGCATCCAGCAGGAAGTGGGAAGTGGACCCGTCGTGGTATGAGTGACTCGTCCGGCAAACCTGCCTGGCGATAGGACCGTCAGGCGATTCGCCTTGTTTCATGGAGGCTAATCCATGTCGGCTACGGCGCTGCGTTCATCGGTCGCGGATGTTTTGGGTCAAAGCCAGCAGCCATTGCTTCGTCGTCTGCATGTCGAAGAGAACGATCAAGAGGTCGTGCTGGAAGGTACGGTACCGACCTATTTTCTGAAGCAACTCGCGCAAGAGACCGTTCGGCCGTGCTTGGGTTCGCGGCGGTTGCTGAATCGCATTGTGGTGGACAACTAGCGGGTTCGTGCAGGGTCGGCGGAGTCTTTCCCGCCGTCCTCCAGCCGAGCGATGACTTTCCGGACCGTGGCCCGGGCTAACCCCAGCCAGCGGGCGGCCCCCAGGCGGTTGCCGTTGAGCAGCCTCAACACTTCGCCCACTAGTGCATTTTCACATATTTCCGACAATGCCGCGTGCAGGTTGGCGGGTTCGGAAGGGGCCGCAGCCGCGACTCTCTCCTGGACCCACTGACGGATGGATGCCGCGATCCGCTCCGCGGTGGTCGCCTTGGTCACGGTCATTAACGGCGGGGG
>JAOAAM010000097.1 GCA_026418875.1 Gemmataceae bacterium
CTGTTGATCGGACTCCTGTCGTTGGCGATCATCCACGGCTGGCGATCGCTGGTGCCGAAGTCGTGGCAAATCGTGCCCGCCCAGCTCCTCGCAGTCGTCGTCGGAACCGTCGCGGCCGCCATGCTGGGTTGGAATTTGGCGGCGGAGGGGGGCGAGACGCTGGTTCGGGTCGTCCGATTGCCGGATCGGTTGTGGGACGCGGTGACTCTCCCTAGCGCGGTCAGTGTGCAATTGCTGGCCGACCCGACGATCTGGAAATGGGGAGTGACGATCGCCCTGGTGGCCAGCGCCGAGACGCTGCTGTGTGCGACCGCTGTCGATCAGATGCACGGCGGGCCGCGAACACGGTACAACCGCGAGTTGACGGCTCAGGGGATCGGCAACACGCTGTGCGGCTTCCTCGGTGCGTTGCCGATGACCGGCGTCATTGTCCGATCTGCCGCGAACGTGACGGCCGGCGCGAAGACTCGGGCTTCGGCCATCTTGCACGGAGTGTGGTTGCTGCTATTCGTCAGCGCCCTGCCGGACCTGCTCCGATTGATCCCCACCTCGTGCCTCGCCGCCATCCTGGTGTACACCGGCATCAAGCTGGTCAACTTCCACCATGCCCACAAGCTGTACCGTTTCAGCCGGGGCGAGTTCCTCATCTATCTGCTGACGCTCATCACCATCGTCACGACCGACTTGCTGACCGGGGTCATTACGGGGATCGTCCTGTCGGCGGTGAAGTTGGTGTACACGTTCAGTCACTTGCACATTGCGTTGGAGAGTCGGCCGGGCAGCCCTGGCGTCGTGTTGCGACTGGAGGGAGCGGCCACCTTCCTGCGGTTGCCGAACCTGGCAGCGGCGCTGGAGCAGATCCCGCCGAATGCGGAATTGCACATTGACTTTGAAGGGCTGACCTACATCGACCACGCCTGCTTGGAACTGCTGATCAATTGGGAGAAGCAGCATCAAGCGACCGGCGGCGTGCTGGTCATTGATTGGGGCAAGCTGCACGCTCGGTTCCGCCAGCCAGTCTTTGCGGAGCGGCCTCGGGAGGCGGCCGATCCGGGAGCCGCGATCTGACCTCAGGCCCGGCCAACGTGGTCCCTTGCCTTGGATCGCCTCTCGGTCTGTCCGGTTCCTCCCCCAACCGTTCCTCGATCTGTCGGCCTGGCGAAGTTCGGACAATTTTTGGGGCGATGCTAAAACAATCGGCATGAATCCCATTCGCCTGGCGGTGCTGCTGAGCGGGAACGGCACGACGCTGCAAAACTTTTTGGATCAGATTGCCGATGGGGCTTTGAACGCCCGGATTGTTCAGGTGATTTCCAGCCGGGCCGACGCTTTCGGGTTGGAACGGGCGCGACGGGCCGGGCTTCCCACTGCCGTGGTGGCTCGGGCCGAGTTCGACTCACCGCAGCAGTTCAGCGAGCGCAATTTCGATTTGATCCGGAAGTCAGGTGCGGACCTGGTGTGTTTGGCGGGTTATTTGCACTTGCTTCCGATCCCCGAGGATTTCCGGCATCGGGTGATGAACATTCATCCGGCGTTGTTGCCGGCGTTCGGCGGGCGGGGGATGTATGGCCGACGGGTTCACGAGGCGGTGCTGCACTACGGGGCAAAGGTGAGCGGTTGCACCGTCCATTTTGCCGACGACGAGTACGACCACGGGCCGATCATCGTGCAACGCGCCATCGCCATCCACGAGGAGGACACGCCGGAGACACTGGCCTTCCGCGTCTTTGAGCAAGAGTGCCAGGCGTATCCCGAGGCGATTCGCCTCTTCGCCGAGCAGCGCTTGCAAGTCGAGGGCCGACGTGTCCGCATCCTGCCGCCGCGGGGTCAGGCTAACGGCTCGATCGGCCCAGCCGGCGCTACCGATCCCGCTAGAGCTGCCGGCCCCTCCAATGCTACCGATCCCGCTGGCGCTACCAATCCCACTGGCGCGGCCGGTTCGACCGGTCCGAAGGGTGCCGTGGCTACTTCTTCCACCGAGTCTTCGTCTGATTGAGATGCCGCAAGCGTTTTCGCCGGATTCGCCGCCTCTTCCGTCGCGTCTTCTCTTTGGTCGTGCCCATGCTCCACCTCATGATTCCACGTCGTTTCGTGCCGCCGTCCGGTCATCTTAGAAATTCGTCAAGGATGACCGTAGCTTGCGCCGAGGGAGATGCCCCATGTTGATCGACACGCATGCGCACCTGGATGATGCCCGGCTGGCGTCGGAATTGCGCGAGGTGCTCCACCGGGCCGAGCAAGCGGGGGTCATCCGGGTCATCACGGTCGGTATCACGCGCGAGTCGAGCCTTGGGGCGATGGAGCTGGCTCGGCGGTTTCCCATCGTCGCGGCAGCCGTCGGTATCCATCCGAACTCGGCGGCCGAGGCAGCACCCCACGATTGGGACGAGGTCGAGCGCCTGGCAGCGACCGAATCCGTCGTGGCCATCGGCGAGACCGGGCTGGATCGGCATTGGGATTTCACCCCCTTCGCCCTGCAGGAGGAATACTTTGCCCGTCACCTGGATTTGTCGCGGCGGACGGGGTTGCCGCTCATCATCCACAGTCGAGATTGCGACACGGACATGGAGCGAGTGCTGCGGGACGAGTACGACCGGCGTGGGCCGTTGCTCGGCGTGATGCATTCCTTCAGTAGCGGCATCGAGCAGGCAGAGGCCTACCTGGCGATGGGGTTGTACATCTCGTTTGCCGGCATGGTGACGTACAAAAACGCCGAGCCTCTACGGCAAGTGGCGGCAAGAATCCCGGAAGACCGCCTGCTGCTGGAGACGGATTGCCCGTACCTGGCCCCGGTGCCGGTGCGTGGCCAGCGCAATGAACCGGCCTATGTGCGGCACATCGCCGAATGCCTGGCGCGAGTCCGCGGCGTGTCGCTGGAGCAGCTCGCGACGGCGACCACCCAGAACGCCCGCCGACTGTTCGCCCGGCTTCAGTAGCTGGCCCGTCGCAGCAGCACCGAAGAGATGGCCCACACGCCGACGGCGAAGAACATCGAGGACAAAACCGACCACTCCAGGGTCAGATCGGCCCGGCTGCCGAAGCGCTGCAAGGCCGGCCAAGTCGCCAGGTACGAGTCGGCTTGCAGAGTCCGGCTGAAAAGCACATACAGGTCCAACG
>JAOAAM010000167.1 GCA_026418875.1 Gemmataceae bacterium
CGGATCCGCGTGGGCAATCGACAAGAGCACACCATTACTCGTAAACAATGGCCGCAAGGCCCCGGTGAGAAACTGGCAGGGGCCAATCACGTTGGTTGAGGCGCATTCCGGTGCGAAGGGTAAAACTCTCAATCCGTCCAATTCGCAGAAGGGAATCATTGCCGTCTTGATCGGGCTTGCCAAGCAACCGGGCACATCTGCACCTCCGGCAGCGAAATCGGCCGTGCCAGGCCCGGTCCCGCTGAAGGGGCAAATCGAAAAGCGCCGCCAACAGCTCGGAGTAAAAGTGAGGGAGGGACTTAAGAACCACAAGTAATTCGGGCGACGGTCTCGTGCCTCACCGGGCGTCGAGTCCAGCTTCCGGAACCGGGGCTGGGCGCGACGCCCGGCGACTTTTGGCGGATTGGGCCGGAAGGCCCCTCTAAGGCTGGTTAAAGAGTTTTTCTGAAAGGTTCTTGGGACCGCGGGATACCTGCTGATGTGGTGGATGGGCCGCTACAGCAAACTCCAAACCAAAAAGCGAGGTGTACGATGAAGACGTTCAAACCGAATCTGGAAGTGCTGGAAGGTCGCGCGCTGCCGTCGGGACTTTGGGATCCGGGTCCTGGCGGCGGAACGCCGGTGCCGACAGGGCCACTGGGCGTGCCGATTCTTGCTGGAAAAGGTGGCACCAAAGACATCAACTTCGAGCCTCCTGGCGGGGCCGTGCAGATCGGAGACGAGGTTATTTTTCTTGACCAAGACCATTGGGAGCGAGGAGGATTCGAAGACTTGGAAGATATGCCAGGTGTTATTTTGGTGGACTTGAATCCGGATGACCCGCCTGAGCCGACACCTCCAGGCGGCGGCGGGGGAGGAGGCGGGATTCTTGGTTGGCTTGGGAACCTGTTTGGGGGCGGGAAGAACAAAGATGATAAGGAAAGCAGCAATGGGGGAACGGGAGTGAACCTGACGCCCGTGGAGAGCAGCCTGGCCGTGCCGCCGGACGTTGACGTGCCGGGGCCGAATCCTGGCGGCGGTCAGCAAACCTTGGTCCGGCCGCCTTCTCAACCGGGACATGTTGGTGACATGTTCCACAATCCATATGAGGGGATTTCGCTGACACCGGGCGGCTTGTCCGAAACCTTCGTTGCGACGAGTTCAGACGTTCCCATTCCCGTGTATTGGCAAGCCAACTGGGAGCCGGGGTATAACGTCTTCTCGGTCCAACCGGGGCGAGCGACCGGCGGCGAATCCTCCATCTCGATCGAATTCACGGGCGCCGGAGTCGTTGATCCGAGAAGCCGCGACACGATCTACCTGCGGGGACGTGCGGAAACGGGACAATCCGTAAGCGTCCCCGATGGCGGTACGGTTCTGCTCGGCGCCGCCAACGGCAGGGGGGTCACCCTGGTTGAAGTGCTTGCCGCTGCCAAAACCAGCACGGTTGATAAAGTTGAAGTAATCACGATCGGTGGTTAACGTAGCTTTGGGTCAAGAGCTTTTGACGTCCTGGAGTCACGCTTAAAGGATCCGCATCGTGAAGTTCGCACACGCTGCCCTGGCTCTGGTGGTGCTCCACCTGACGGTTTACGGTGAGCCGCCAAGCCAGGGCAAGCGCATTTACGTCTGTGGGCATAGCTTCCACGTTCCGATCGCGTCGCCGCTGGAGCAGATAGCCAAGCTGGCGGACCTGAAGGGGCACATCACAGTGGGCCGATCGTTCATCGGCGGGTCCACCGTGACAAGGCATTGGGAGATACCGGATGCGGACAGCGACGTCAAGAAGGCGATCAAGACGGGCAAAGTGGATGTGTTGACCCTTTCGCCGCATCCGCGAATCGTGCCGGATGAAGCCATTGGGAAGTTCGCCGAGCTACTCCTGGCTTCGAACCCGAAAGGCGTTGTTGTCGTTCAGGCGTCATACCTTGGTTTTGACGGACAACAGCGCGGTGCCTTTCGGAACCAGAATCGCGACCAGACGAAGATCGAGGCATTGCGGGAGGCCACCGAACCGTTTGAACGCAAGTTGAAGAGTCAACTTGAAGAACTTAGCAAGAAACATCAGGAAAAGCATGGACGACAGGTGGTTGTTCTGGCACCGGTCAATGAAGCGGTGTTGCGACTTCGGGAGAAGGTAGCAAAGGGCAAAGTGCCGGGCATCGGCCGTCAATCCGAGTTATTTCGGGATGACGCGGGACATGGACAGGCTCCCATCGCGGTCTTGGCGGCCTATTGTCACTACGCGGTGATTTATCGCCGCAGTCCGATAGGCTTGGGCGTGCCGAGCGAATTACGAACGTATGGCAAGGATGCCGAACGACTCAATCGGGTCCTGCAAGAGATCTCCTGGGAGGCCGTGAAGGACGAGCCGCTTTCCGGCATTGCCGCAAAGACGAAATAACGTCGGTCCAGCCCAAAGCATGCCGGATAGCAGGCCAAGAGAGTTTTATCCCCGGGGACCAATCTGATCAGGCGCGGCGCCGACCTCTTTGGGCATCGGGCCAGACAGGTTCTCGACACGATCAAGTCTAGGCGTCTCTGTTTCCTTTGCCCCCCGCGGATGGAACCGGATTCTGCCCTCGACCGAGGCGGGGCTGTCCATGTCCCAAATTCGCAGCCATTCCTTCAGGCTCGCCAACTCCAGGTTTCGGGCTTCGCGCGGCGCCAGGATGCTATGAAGGCCCAGCGCTTGACCCCGCCGATAGAGATTGCTTTCGTCCGACCAGCGAATGATGGAACGCACCATACTCGCTGTCTTTTCGGATGTGTCCGGCAAAAAGTTCTTCGGGAAACGTGTGGCATATAAATTCACGACCTGTGCGTGATCGAAAATGTTGCGCCGGGCATCGACGTGCAGGGGTTGCCTTGGTCCCACCTGGATGATGAGCTGAAGGGTCTTGTCCACAAGGAAGGTGTTCTGGGTCAGGCTCAGGACGGCCGGTGCGTTTCCCGGGGCGTCTGCCGCCGTCGGGACCGTCACGCCAGCCGCTCCTTCCAACGCGGAGTGATGGATGGTCGCATGTCCGCCGGGCGACGGGCGCCAATAAACGGCGGACCCATCATCGCAGACAAGATGGCAATGAGCGATGGAAAGCTCAGGGACGGTAGCCGCGATGCAGGTGCATCCGCCGGCGGCTATGATCCGGCAATGATGCAATCGCAGTTCCCCCTTGGTTACAACGACGGCGGAACACTTTATCAGCCTCGTTTCCGGTTTGGCCGGCGGCGGAGCATCTGTTCGCCAGTGAATCGTTACGCCCTCCAAATGGAACTCAGAATCGCTCGTAATCAGGGCCGCGTTGCTGCCTTGGTTGGGAATTTCGCTGGTGAACACCGGGCGCGAACCAGGCCCGCTGCGGATCGTCAAGCGCTTGCCAGTGATCTGCATGGGTGGGGTGGGAAACGGACCGTTGCCGTAGACTTCGATAATGTCGCCGTTCTCGGCCTCGGCCACGGCATCGGTCAGTCTTTCGTACACTGCTGGGCGGCCGGAGATGACGAAGCCCATCTCGGGCGGTTTCGCGACAACCCGCGGCGCCGGTTCGGGACGAGGACGCTGCCAGCCATAACGCATCACTCCGAACATGACGAGCAGCACCGCCCCTAACAAACCAGCCGCACGGGCGACTGTAAACCATCTGCGACTGCGTCCCGAAGTGATTGGGCTTTCCAGCAACCGCACCAGGTCCGATGCCGATTGAACCCGCTGATGGGGATCCTTCGCCATCATGCGATCGACGAGTTCGCTGAACCATGCCGGTATCGCAGGATTCACCTCGCGAAGAGGCAACGGATGAAAATTTCGCACACGGTCCAGGATTAACAGAGGCTGGTTTGAGGCGAAAGGCGATACCCCGGTCGCCGCCAGATACAGGACAGTCCCCAAACTAAACACGTCAGACCGGGCATCGACCGAACTCGCCGACGCCTGCTCCGGCGAAGCAAATTCAGGCGTCCCGGCAAATAAGCACTCCTGAGTCAGGGTGACATCATTTGGAATCTTCGCCAGGCCAAAGTCGGCAAGCTTCACCCGCCCGGTCCCGCGCTCGAGCAGGATGTTGGCGGGCTTGATGTCACGATGTACGATTCCCTTGGCGTGGGCGGCCGCCAACCCCCGGGCTGTTTCCACGGCGATCTGCCGCAACGCGTCCCATGGCAACGGTCCGGCTCGGCGCAGGCGCTCCGCCAATGATTCGCCCTCAACATACTGAAGCACCAAATATGGCGTGGGGAAATCCAATTCCACGGCATGAATCGCCACGATGTGTTCGTGGTGCAGGGCTGCTGCGGCCCGCGCCTCTCGAAGTATTCTTTGACGCGATTCGTCGTCGATTTCTGGCGCCGGAGAAAGAAATTTTATCGCGACGGTTCGATTCAACACCGTGTCCAGCGCTTCAAACACCATCCCCATACCGCCGCGACCGATCAGCCGAAGAATTTCATATTGCTCCAACCTGCCAATTGAGCCGGGAACGTCGGATCGTGCCAACTTGAGTCGTTCCCCGGCCCACGCTTCGGGCGGATCAATGAGGGTATGGGAAGCCGCGCTGCGATCACCGGCACTCAAGCGATCGATGACTTGTTGAAGTCTCCAGGAAGGCGCTGACCTCTGGCGGCCCGCGTGATTGCCGAGTGCCGGCGGATGGATGTCCGCAATCGCCTCACATCGTTGCTGACATCGCGCACAGCCTTCCAGGTGACGCTCGATCTGTTCGTGTTGGGCCGGCTTCAACGTTCCAGCGACGGCTTGACGAAGTTGATCATCCGTTGGGCATGTTGCCGACATGTGAGTTCACTCGCCTTCGACCTTTGCAATCTCTTCCCGAATGCGGGCCAGGATGCGACTGCGGGCAATGTAGATGGCACCAACCGATATCCCCAATTCCCGAGAGATTTGCTGGACATCTTGGTGTTGAACGGCCGTCGCCCAAAATGCGCGCCAGGTCGTGTCTCGAAACTCCGATTTTACCTTGTCAGCCGCCCACGCAAACAGGTTCCATTGGTACTCGCGGTCCCAGTCAGCCTCATCAGTACGGGCATCCGGTTGCTGTTCGAGCAATTGCCGCACTTCTGACCCGCCGCTGGCCGCCGTTTGCCGCGCCAAGCGTTTGCCCATTTTCAGGAGTTCATGGCGGGTGACGGTGAACAACCACGCCCGAAATTGACCACGTGCTGGGTCATAGTGGAACTGGGGTGCCGCTTTCAAGAAC
>JAOAAM010000190.1 GCA_026418875.1 Gemmataceae bacterium
CCGGTGACCCGAACGGTGCGTCACAATGGCCCATCGCGGGGCGACGCCACCGCCGTCGATGGTGAGGCTTGGGTGACGATCTTCGAGAAGGCGTTCATGGACCAGATCCGCGCCGAAGATCCAACTGGTTCCCTGTGGCGGCGTTACTGGGACCACCAAACGGTCATGACCATGCTGACCGGAGGCTGTGAGCAGGTCCACATGCTCGACCATGTCTCGGTTTTGTTCGGTGCCACCTTGGGCGACGAGCACTTCGCCAACATCGCTCGGGCGATCCGGGAGGGCAAGCTGGTGACGGCATCGACTTGGAACACGCCGACGCGGGGCGTCAGCACCGGGATGTTGATTGGTAACCATAACTACACCGTGGTTAGCGTCGATGAGGGAAGCCGGACGCTGACGCTGCGGAACCCTTGGGGCATCGACGGCGGCAGACTAGCCAGCGGCGACGGGAGCGACGGCATGGTGACCATCTCGTGGGCCGACTTCAAAGGATCGATGCAAGGCTACGACGTCGGCGCGGTGGCGTGAGTCCGCCGGATAGGACACTTCCGGCCGACCGCCCCCTCTCGAGCCGTGCTCGCACCAGCCTCGTGGCTGCGGTGACGAGCACGTCTCGTTTTCCGCCAACCGGTTTGGGCAAATCTGCCATCGCATCCAGCCCCGGCTTCGCCTTTTTAAAAATCCGTGGCGCGGTTACGCATCGACTCCCGCTGGAAGCTACTGGTGAGTTCTGCTGTCGCCCCAATCAATTGACTCTCTGCATGAGGTGAACTCATGTTCCGATATTGGAAGTCCTGGATCCGCTCCATTTGGCAAAATTGGCAGCCACGGACCATTGTCCATCCACGTTGCCGACTCACATTGCAACCGCTCGAGGGGCGTGAAGTCCCGACCTCCCACATGTCCCTACGCGGCGACATTGTCGTCAACGGCACCGCGGGAAACGACCACATCGTCGTGACGACGAATGACAGCGGCGAAGTCGTCTTCTTCGTTAATGACCGACCGGAGTTAATTCGCCGTCGGGTCCGAGTGCCCGGCGGAAGAGTCATGACTGTGTTTGAATCCAGCATACCGGTCGCCGTGATTCGTTCGATCCGACTGAATGGGCTGGGTGGGGACGACACGATCCACGCCGTCCAATCGCCCCTTCGTGTCACGATCGATGGTTACATCGGGAACGACACCTTATATGGCAGCGAGTTCAACGATTACATCATGACCGGTGGCGGCAATCAGAACGTGGCGCACGGCTACGACGGCGACGACACCCTGGTCGGCGGCGCCGGCAACGACTCGTTGCATGGCGGACGAGGAAATGACGTGATCGAAGGGGGTGCGGGCGACGATTTCCTCAATGGTGAAGAAGGGAACGACACGCTACGGGGCGGTGCGGGGAACGACCTACATGTCGGTGGCACCGATTACTATTGGGACCCGGCTCCTGATAACGACGTGCTGTATGGCGAGGCGGGGGCGGATACCTTGATCGGCGGCAGGGGCAATGACCTGCTCTACGGCGGTCTCGGCGACGACTCCCTACGCGGGGGGGCAGGCCAAGACACCCTGTATGGCGGGCCAGGTCACGACGCCCTTCGCGGCGATAACGGCGACGACCAACTCTTCGGCGACGCGGGGAACGATGGCCTGTTTGGGGCCGAGGGGCAAAACACCCTCACTGGCGGCTTGGGTTTCGATCGCTTTCTGATCTGGGACTTCGGCACGGACACGCTGACCGATCGGCATCAAAACCAAGCCAACCCCCGCCGCAGTCAGGATGCGGTCATCCACTTCCGAAATTTCGGTGGAGATAATTACTGGCAGCCCAACGTCTGGACTACCGACGAAGTGATCCTCTTCGACGTCGTCCTGGCCAACCTCGTCCGCTTCGTTGGAAATACACGACCGATCCGGCAGCCGAATGGCCAGGATTGGCAAGGCGTCGTCTCGCTTGGCCTACCTCACCAACCACGAAGCGAGGGTGCTTTTGTTGCAAATAACACGATCTATGTCGTCGACCCCCAAAGCATCAGCTCCACCAACTATTTGAACATGTTGTACCATGAGATCGGCCATTTTTGGGATACGACCGACACCAACCCGTTTTACACCCTCTTCCAGAGGATTAGTGACTGGCGGCAGAATCCGACGAACCCCGATCCAAGTCGCTACAGCCAAGCGCTGCATGAGAGATGGTCCAATTGGTGGTTCCTGACCAGTAGCGGTTTCGCCGAAACCTACGGCAAAGGAAGCCCCCGGGAAGACTTCGCGACCGCGTTCGCCAAGTTTTGCATCGAGCAATTCCACGGTCCGGCCGACCGCGGCATCGAGGGCAATGCCCGGGACGTCGCCCGCAAGCTCGCCTTGGTGAGGACACTGTTGATTTGGTTGCGTGCCTGAGCCGGCTCTCCGGCCTGCGTCGGCGATTCTTGGGGCACCGGATAAAATCGCGGGTGCCCCATTTTTTGCGCCGTGAGAACACACGCCCATGATCCGAACTCTGCGCCTGCTCACGCTGCTCCTGGCCGCTTCAGGTTGCCAACGTTCTGCCGAGACGCGGGTCGTTCTCTACTGCTCCCAAGATCGAGAATTCGCTGAATCCGTGCTCGACGAGTTCACCCGCCGGTCGGGGCAGCGAGCGGCGGTCAAATTCGACACCGAGGCGGATAAGTCGGTAGGGCTGTACCACGAATTGATGCGTGAGCGGAATCGGCCTCGTTGCGACGTGTTTTGGAACAACGAGATCATGAATACGATCCGCCTGCAACGGGCCGGGCTGCTGGAAACATACCGCAGTCCCTCCGCCGAGGATTATCCCGACTATGCCAAGGCAGCCGACGGCATCTGGACAGCCTTTGCCGCCCGCGCCCGGGTGTTGATCGTCAACACGGACCGAGTGCCCGAGGCGGAACGACCGTGCAGCATTATGGACCTGACGGCGGCGAAATGGCGCGGCCGAGTCGGCATCGCCCGGCCGTTGTATGGAACGACGGCGACCCACGCCGCTTGCCTGTTCGACGTGCTCGGGGCAGACGCTGCCCGAGATTTCTTCCGCCAGTTGAAGGCCAACGACGTCCGCATTCTTCCAGGGAACAAGCAGGTCGCCGAAGCCGTGGCCCGTGGCCAACTCGACGTCGGTTTCACCGACACTGACGACGCCATCATCGAGTGGGAGGCAGGCCGACCCGTCGCTCTGGTCTTCCCTGATCGCGACGGCCACCCAGACCACCCGCGGCTCGGCACGCTGTACATTCCCAACACACTCATGCTCATCAAGGGATCGCCCAATCCCGAGGGAGGCCGGCAACTGATCGACTTTTTGCTCAGCCCGGAGATTGAGAAACGACTGGCGGAAGGACCGAGTCGCCAAATCCCCCTGAACCCCAAAGTGACAGCCACACTGCCCGCCCCGATCGAGCGGCCCCGCGGTGCCGGGGGCACGGTTCTCCCGATGCAAGTGGATTTCTCGCGCGCTGCCGACTTGTGGGACGAAGCCCACTCGTTCATCCGCAATGAGTTCCTTCGAGATTAAGAAATCTCCTGGCGGTCCCGTCCACGGCAGTGTAAAGTAACGACCAGACTGCGCCGCCTTGAGGATTCCTCTCATGACCCGAGCCATCACTCGCCGTCACTTCCTGATGTCCACGGCCGGAGCTTTGGCCGCCACTCGACTCCGCGCCCAACCGAGGGTCTCGCCGAACGAGAAGCTGCATGTGGCCGTCATCGGCGTCGCCGGCCAGGGCGTTTATAACTGGTCGCAACTCAAAGCGATCCCGCAGTGCGAAGTCGTGGCACTTTGCGACGTGCATGAAACCCGAATCGGCCCGGCCCGGGAGGCGTTCCCGAAAGCAAGCTTCGACGTCGATTTCCGCAAGACGCTGGAGCGGAAAGGGATCGACGCCGTGCTGGTCTGCACGCCGGACCACACCCACGCCCACCCCACGCTGATGGCGCTGCGGACGGGTCGGCATGTCTACTGCGAAAAGCCGCTTACGCACACCATTGAAGAAGCTCGCCTGGTCACGGAGACGGCCAGGAAAGAGAAGCGCGTCACGCAGATGGGTACGCAGATCCATGCCGAGTCGAACTACCGCCGTGTCGTCGAGCTGATCCGTGCCGGGGCCATCGGTCCGGTCGCGGAAGTGCATGTGTGGGTGGGGACCAGTTACAGCACGCCGGGGCGTCCCTCGGGAAGCGAGCCGGTGCTGCCGGGACTGCATTGGGATTTGTGGCTGGGACCAGCGCCGGAGCGCCCGTTCCATCATGGCACCTCGCCGGACCAGTTCGGCACCTACCTGCCATTCAACTGGCGACGCTGGTGGGACTTCGGCGGCGGAGCGATGACCGACATGGCTTGCCATTACGTCGATCTGCCTTACTGGGCACTCGACTTGAAATACCCAACCTATGTCCATGCCCGCGGCCCGGAACCGCACCCCGAATCCGCCTCGCCCTGGCTGATCGTCGAATATCGCTTTCCTGCCCGCGGCGAACAACCGCCCGTCAAACTCACTTGGTACGACGGCGGCAAAAAGCCCGAGTTTATTGTCAAAAACAAGCTCAACTGGAACGCAGGGGTACTGTTCGTGGGCACCGAGGGTCGCATGCTGCTGGCCGATTACGGCCGACACGTGTTGCTCCCCGAAGATCGTTTCCGCGATTACCCGCGGCCACCTAAAACCATCCCCGACTCGATCGGGCATCATCGTGAATGGGTCGAGGCGTGTATCAAGGGCGAGCCGACCACGACTTGCGATTTCAGCTACAGCGGGCCACTGGCGGAAACCGCCATGCTCGGCGTGGTGTCGTTCCGCACCGGCAAACCGCTCGAATGGGATGCAGCGAATCTCCGAGCAACCAACGCCCCAGAGGCCGATCGCTTCATCCGCAAGGAGTACCGCAAAGGCTGGAGCCTGAGCTGACGCCACGGACGGCGGGTGCGGCACGGCACCCGGATCGGTCGGGCACCGCCACACCAGTTGACGCGCCAACAATTTTCGCTCACATTGATGGCGAATTGCGCATCGAACGAAGGACCAGTCACCGTCGTTGCGAACCTGAATGTTTCAGAGGCCGCGCCCATGCCCCTGACCATTCCCTGTCCCGATGTGGACACCTGGCGTCAATTGCTGGAAGGCCGGCTGCCCGGAGGGCAAATCGACCTCCTGGCAGAGCATCTCGACTCCTGCCCCGCCTGCTCGGAGCAGGTTCAAGCGTTGGCGAGCCAGATGACCTGGCTCGGTGATCGAGCGACCACCCACCTGCACGAACTCCCGCCGGGAGCGGCCCGAGTGATGAATCGGCTCCGCCACCTCTTGGAAGAGAGCGAGACGTCGAGAATTTCCCCTCCCGACCCGCCAGCGGCGGCCAGCGACCACTTCGACTTTCTCCGGCCTCCCGAAGACCCGTCGGAGATCGGTCGGTTGGCCCAGTATCGAGTCTTGCGGCTTTTGGGCCGGGGTGGCATGGGGTTCGTCTTCCTCGCCCATGATCCGCACCTTGACCGCCCGGTCGCGCTGAAGGTCATGCGGCCAGAAATCGCCAGCCGACCCGCGGCTCGGGAACGCTTCCTGCGCGAAGCCCGCCTGGCCGCCAAAATCAAAAGCGACCACATCGTCACGATCTACCAGGTCAGCGACGATCGTGGCGTGCCGTTTCTCGCGATGGAATTGCTCCAGGGAATGACGCTTGAGACCCTGCTCAGGAGTACGAATCAGCCGCTGGAGATTCCGTTCATCGCGGCGATTTGTCGGCAGATCGCTGCCGGTCTGGCCGCCGCCCACGAGCAGGGTCTCATCCACCGCGACATCAAGCCCGCTAATGTCTGGATCGAATCTGGCTCCACCGGCCGCGTCAAACTCCTCGACTTCGGCCTGGCTCGCGCCGATGAATCCAGCGAAGCCTTGACACAGACGGGGATGATCCTTGGCACCCCGGCGTACATGGCCCCAGAGCAAGCGCGGGGGGAACCTCTCGACGCTCGGGCCGACCTGTGGAGTCTTGGCGTGGTTCTTTACGAACTACTCACACGCCGACGCCCATTCATCGGGGCCAACACCCTCGCCATTCTTGCCAGCATCGCCATGGATGACCCCCCCGCGATCCAATCCCTCAACCCGCTCGTCCCCGAACCGCTCGCACGGCTGACGATGCAACTGCTCGAGAAAAACCCCGCATCTCGCCCCACGTCGGCACGGGAGATCATTGCCACTCTCGATGCCCTCTTGCAACCATCGGCCCCGCCGCTCTCGACCTCCACACCCATACCCCTGCCCGATTTCACCCAACGCCATGCCTCGGTCCCGTCGCCCTCGCTCGCCGCAACCCGTTCAAAGAACCGTCGCCTCGTCCTACTCACCTCACTCGCTCTTCTCCTGCCGCTCGGGTTCCTGCTTGGAGGCACCATCATCCGTGTCGCCACCAACAAGGGCGAGATTGTGGTCGACGTCGATGATCCCAATCTCGAAGTGCGTGTGATCCAAAATGGCGTCGTCGTCCAGGACAAAACGAAACAACGCGAATTCGTCATCTCCGCCGGCGACAGCGTGCTGGAAGTCTACGAGAAAGACGGTATCGGACCCATCCTCACGAGACAGTTTACGCTGAACCGAGGCGACAAGATCACCCTGAAGATCACCTTGGCTGACCTTGCCGACGCCAAGGGCCGGAATGCGACACCGACCCCGGCTGCCCCCGCCCCAACGCCCATGCCGCCGCCTGACCCCGATCGCCGCGCCGCCAACTTCGTCCTGGCGAAGGGCGGTGGCATTAAGATTAAAATCGGCGACGTCACGACCGAGATCCGAGACGCTTCTCGACTCCCCAGTCAGGATTTCCACCTCTTGGAGTTTGGCTTGCCCCAATTAGCCACCACCACCGATGATGACCTCGCCCATTTCGACGGTTGTCGTCACTTGACCAATCTCCATTTGCATCAGGCCTCGCGCCTCACGAATGCCGCTCTCCGCTATTTCGAGAATTGCAAGCTCCTCGTTAATCTCAATCTGGCTGAAACTAATATCACGGACGAAGGTCTTCGCTTTTTTCGCGGCTGTTCTGAACTAACCTCCGTCAATCTGAGAGCTACGAAAATTTCCGACGCGGGACTTGCCTATCTCAAAGACTGTAAGAAGCTCACCCGCATCGATCTCCGTGGGACTCCGGTTACCGACCTCGGTTTAACTCACCTGAAGGATTGCACCAACCTCACCGTGATCGAGTTCGGTCAGACGAAGATCACCGGTTTTGGCTTGGCACCTTTCCGACAATTGCGCGAGTTGGGTTTCGACCATGTCCCTGTCACGACCGATGCCCTCTTGGCACTTCAGCCAAATCCCGAACTCACGCTCCTCGCTATTCATAATCCCCCTCCATCGCTCTCCGCAGCCGGGCTGGCAGTCTTCAAGACTTGTGCGAAAATTCGTACTCTGAGCCTAGTTGGTTTTACGCTCCAAGACGGTGATCTAGAGATATTCGCACCATGTGAGAATCTGGAATCATTGTGGCTTCGGCTGCCGATCACCGACCGTGGATTGGCACCATTCCAAAATAAACACCAATTGAAACATTTGACCTTGGAATGTTGGAGCATCACCGATGCCGGGCTGGCCTGTTTCAAGGGTTGTCGTCAGTTAACGGACCTCCGTCTCGAGAGTTTTCACATCACGGATGCCGGTTTAGCCCAGCTGCATGAAAACCGTAACATTGGCAAGCTCGCTCTGGTACATACATCGATCACGGATCTCAGCTTGCCCTGGATCAATTCGCTCTCGTGCCGAGATGGCTGTAACCTGACGGATACGCGGATTTCGCGCGAGGGTTTTGAGCGGCTCAGGGCAGCACATCCCGATTGGATTTTGGAATGGAGTGAGAGAAATCATCACTGCGCGCAAGCCATCCTCCAAGTCGGCGGGAAGGTGTGGATTGCGTCGCCTGGTGATCCGAATCTCATTTTGGTCAAACACGCCGACGAACTCATCCGGCCGTTCTTCCAAGTCCGCCGAGTCAAGCTCGGTTCCGGGGACCAGCCAATCCTGCCAGCGATGGAAGCGTTAGGTTCACTCACCGATCCAAGATTTGACCTGTTATCGTCGCTGGATTTGTCAGGTTGTAAAGATGTTCCCTTGGCGACGTTGAAAAACCTCGCATCGCTCGAAGAGTTAAACCTGGCTGGTTGCCAATTGGATGACGTGAAGCTCGGCCAACTGCCGACCTTGCCATCATTGAAGCGGCTGATCCTCGATGGCAACGACCTCGGAACTCCCGCCGTATTCCAGCTCACAAAAACTGCCCCGCAACTGCAAGAGTTGTCATTGGCTTGCCCCAACCTCGGGACCGCAGCCCTGCTGCATCTGTCAGAGTTCAAGAATTTGAAGCGATTGTCACTGGCCGGTTCCCAAGTGAACGATGCCTCGGTCAAATATCTCGCTCAGCTGTCCGGCCTGGAGGAATTGGACCTGCGGCAAACGAGACTGACCCCCGCCGGGATCGAGGAGTTGAAAAAAGCGATGCCGAAGTGCCGTATCGTGACCAACGACGAAGGTCCGCCACCCAACAAATAGCCGAGCCGAGTTAAAGCCAACCCGTGCCGCAACGAAACGAGACGTGACAAAGCAAGACGAGAAAAGACGAGACAAGACAAGTCGAGCCGAATCGAGATGAGGCGAGGCGAGACGAGACGAGACTAGGCGAAACGAGACTAGGCGAAACGAGACGTTGGGGCTTATCACCTTGGCCGTGCTGTGCCGGCGAGCATGGTACGGAAAACACGGCGACGATTCGATCTGAATCGATCCCTCGTGCCTAGAAACCCAACGCTTCAAGGTCGTCGACCAACTTGTCCAACTCGTCCTTGGGCGCGGCCGGCTTGCCCACCTGGCGCTTGGGTATACCGACACTCATCCCCACCGCGGCTCGACCGTCGGCGATGAGTTCCCGGTCGCGCTCGGCGACAGCCTGGGTCAACGCATCGGTGCCCTCGCCGCCAAACAGCTTGGACAAATCAATCTTCAGTCCGCTCACCGCACCGACGGGCGCACCGGCGATGGCAGGCGACTTGTAATCCGGGAACATGATGGCTTGTTCGGGGCAGACGCGGCTGCACGCTGGGCAACCCCGCTTGCAATTGTCCTGCGTCTCGACGATGATCCGCTGGAGCGAATCAACGCCGTACACTCCAAACAGGCAAAAATCCAGGCACTCCAGGCAATTCGTGCATCGACTGTAGTCGATGACCGGGTACCA
The DNA here is from genome assembly GCA_026418875.1 of Gemmataceae bacterium. GTDB lineage: Bacteria > Planctomycetota > Planctomycetia > Gemmatales > Gemmataceae > CAKZUU01. The sequence continues at coordinate 9,247 of JAOAAM010000190.1, forward strand.
GCGTCGACCGGCCGGCGCTAGCAACTGTTCCGCCGTGAACACGGGTCGTTCTGCCTCGCCGTTCGGTCGATGATAGCCGTTCGCGCCCTCCGATGCCTCGCCATTTCGACCGGGCAAACCGAGCGAAACCAACGTCGGCTGCGTGGCGGCGCGTTCCGCCAGCCGAGCCGCGTGCCGAGATCGGCACTCTTCCGCAATTCGGCGAACCTCCTCGACGAAGACCCGGTGGTCCGTGGCGTCGTTCAAGTTCAGACAATAGATGAAGCGATCCGGCACGGGGCCGAGCGGGCCGATACCCTTCGGCGGTTCGGCCTCAGCGACCTCGTCCTCGTCATCCTCCAGAGCCGAGCGAATCTGCGTCTGGCCCATGTGTCCGCGGATCCCATCCCGATCCAGCAACCAGAAGGCCGCCCTCGGGTATAACCACGACAGCACGACCATGTCACCCGTAACCTGCTCGAGGAACAAGCGCCCCGTGTGTTGTGCATCCAGGTCGTACAGGTGGGG
>JAOAAM010000200.1 GCA_026418875.1 Gemmataceae bacterium
GCTTGATTCAAGCGACGGTACGACGCCACGGATTGCACGCCACCGCAAGCCGGATGATCAGCTTGGGCGATCCGCCCGATGTCATTCGTGCCGAGATGGAGTGTGCCTGCCGCTGGACCGCCGTGCTCATGGCGGCATCGACACCGGGAACGAAGTGGCCCGACGTGTGGGATAGAGGCTTGAAATTCCTGCAAGCGACAAACTTCGAGCACGAATGGCGGTCGATGCCCATCGGTTGGTTCACCGGCTACCGTGCCGTCGAGAGTTTTTTGATCCCCGCCGACACCACGCGTGCGATGGAAGAGGCGGTCCCCGTGGTTTGGCTCGGGAACATCGGCGGCGTGACTTGCGCCGATACCATGCTGCCCGCTCCCGCGGGGCCGCAGATCGTGACCTCGATCGAGATGTGGCCGATCAAACGGGTCAAAGTCGCCGGGGTGACCGTGGATCGGCCGGACATCCTCATCCGAACCAACTGAGTCACACGTTCCTGTCCGCTGGCCGATCGACCGGATGCAGCGGATCGGCACGGCTCACGGCATTACGAGCATGCGGATCGCCGAGTCGTGATACACCCGATGAGTCGCCTTGCGAAAGTCCTCGGGCTTTGCCTCAAAAATGTTCGGCACGAACGTCTGCGGGTTGCGATCCACGAGCGGAAACCAGGTGCTTTGCACTTGAACCATCAGCCGATGGCCGGTGCGGAAGGTGTGGCAGATGTCGGGCAGGGTGAAGGCGACTTCGGTCGGCTCATTCGGGACGAACGGCTCGGGTTTCTCGAAACTGCGACGGAACCGCCCCCGCATCACATCACCCCGGACCAATTGTTGGTATCCCCCAAGGCGAATGCCCGCAGGGTTCGGCTCGGGATCCGGCGCGTCGTCGGGATGCACGTCGATCACTTTGACGATGAAGTCCGCGTCGGTCCCGGTCGTGGCCACACGCAGCTTCACCTCGATCGGCCCCACGACGGTCAGGTCTTTTTCTAACACGTCGGTTTGATAAACGAGGACATCCGGCCGTCGGGCGGCGTGGCGATTGTCACCCACCATGTACTCCGGTGCCATGCCGATGTGCGTGCGATCATAAAAGGGCACGGGCTTGTTTGGGTCGCTGATGTATTCCTCGAACTTTCGAGAATCCATCGGCGGCGTGTCGCTCAAACGTCCATCTCCCGCGAGATACCAGGCTTGCGTTCGAGCCGCAGCAGGGGGCCACGCCGGATATGAACGCCATTGATTCGTCCCGGTCTCGAACACCCATGCTTTGGGATGCTTGAGGTCGCCCTTGCCTTTAAGGTGATACTCGAAGAATGGCAGTTCGATCCGTTCGCGGTACTCGGCAGCGGTTTTCACGTGAAAGCGGATGTCACCCAAAGCGTCGCCGTCACCCCGCGCCCAACCGCCGTGGTTCCACGGTCCCATGACCAGGATGTTCGACGGCGGAGGCTCGTGGCGCTCGATATTCTTGAATGTTTCCAAGGCACCGAAGAGGTTTTCGGCATCGAACCAACCCCCCACGGTCATGACGGCGGGACGGATGCGTTTAAGATGCGGCCGCAAATTCCGCGACTGCCAGAACTCGTCGTAGTTCGGGTGGGCGGCTAATTCCTTCCAGAAGGCGATTTCCCCCTTGAAATACAACCGGTCGGCGTTGGCCAATGGCCCGAGTCGAAGGAAGAAGTCGTAGCCATCCGGTGTGCCGTGGTCGAATGGCAAGTAAGGAGATTTCTTGATCGGCTCCGGGCGCGGCTTGCCGAAGTTGGCCATGAAATTGAAACAGTGCGGCAGGAACAGGGCCCCATTATGGTGAAAGTCATCGCCGATGAACCAGTCGTTGATGGGGGCCTGCGGGGAAGCGGCCTTGAGGGCCGGGTGCGCGTCGATCATGCCGGCTGCGACATAGAAACCCGGGTAGGAGATGCCCCAGGTGCCGACTTTCCCGTTGTTGTTTGGAACGTTTTTCACCAGCCAGTCGATGGTATCGTAGGTGTCGGAGGCTTCGTCGATCTGCCCCCGGGATTTGTCGGGGATATGTGGCCGCATGTTGACGAATTCGCCTTCGGACATCCACCGCCCACGAACGTCCTGATAGGCGAAGATGTAGCCTTCGCGAGCAAAGAGCATGGATGGACCGAGTTCGTTCGGATACCGATCGATGCCGTAGGGGGCGACGCTGTAGGGAGTGCGTTTCAACAGGATGGGCCACGGTCCGTCGGCGCTTTTCGGGACATACACGACGGTGAACAGGCGTTTGCCATCCCGCATCGGAATGCGGTACTCGTACTTGGTGTAAAGCTCTCGGATGACGACTGGCTGATCGGGGCGAACCAAAGGCCCTTGGGCAGGCAGAGGGTGGGGGCGAATCGCCAGGCAGGATGCGATCAAGAACAGGGTAGGGAAGCGCATCGTCGGCAGTCTCCGGGAAGGTCAATGCCATACATGATCTAATTCGGAAGGGGCCGTCGCAAGGGGTGGGGCTTGCGAATGGCGGTTGAACCAAGTAACGAAACGATGTCCCCCGCGGATGCTCTTGGAATGTTGGAGTGAGATCATGCAAAAGCTGGCCGGCTACGTGGCGGTGGCTGCCGTCGCCGCCGCAGTCACCTGGTGGGCCGCCTCGCTGCGTCCCGAAACTCTCCCCGCAGCTCCTCCCGCCTTGCCCGGCGAACCCATCGAATTGTCTCCCGAAGAGCGCACCTCCGTCGAGGTCTACCAGAACGTCAATCGCAGCGTCGTCAACATCACCACGCGAAGCACCGTCGTGGATGAGATGGGATGGGGCTGGGAAGATCGTTCCGGGGCGGGTTCGGGGAGCATCCTTGATCGCGCTGGCCACGTCCTGACGAACTTTCATGTCATCGAGGACGCCAGGCAGGTCCGCGTCACGCTCTTCGACGGCAGCAGCTATGATGCACGTCTGGTCGGCGTGGACCCGAATAACGACTTGGCCGTCTTGCAAATCGAGGCCCCACGGGAAAAGCTCTTTCCGATTACTTGGGGCGATAGCAACCGCATGCTTGTCGGGATGCGAGTTTACGCGATTGGGAATCCGTTTGGTTTGGATCGAACCCTGACCACCGGCATCGTCAGCAGCTTGAACCGAACGTTGCCGACAGGGAACCGTCGAATCATTCGCGGGGTGATTCAGACGGATGCGGCGATCAACCCGGGAAATTCCGGCGGGCCACTGTTGAATCGGCACGGCCACATGATCGGGATTACGACGGCGATTCTCAGCCGGGTTGGCCAGCATTCGGGGATCGGGATGGCGATCCCCTCGAACACTGCCCGCCGGGTCGTCGAAGAACTGATCCGGCACGGCAAAATCATTCGCGGCGATTCCGGAATCATCAGTGTCTTCCAGACCGATCGCGGATTGTTGATCTCCCGACTCGATCCCGAGGGACCGGCGGCGCGAGCGGGCTTGCGCGGGCCACAAGTGCAAACCATCCGCCGCGGCGGACAAATCTATCGCTTCCTCGATCGCTCTAAGGCCGACTTGATTATTGCCGTCGATGGGCAAGAGGTCCGTCGGGTGGACGAGATGCAGAGCATCATCGAGAGTAAGCGGCCCGGCGAGAAAGTGACCTTCCGAATCGTCCGTGAAGGCAGAGTTCTGGATGTGGAAGTGGTCCTCGGCGAAGCGCCCGATAACTGAGGTTCGTTGCGGTTTGGTTCGATGGCTGAATCTAGCGTCCTGAAGCCGGTAAGAGGCGGGCCGAGCGACGAATCCGTGGGTGGCTCGCGTGCTTGCCTGCTCTTTGGCCGAATCGTGAAAGTGAGCGTTTCCATGCGATGTTGGTTGATCGCGGGGCTGTGGCTGGCGGGTGGATGGATCGGCGGCGGGCGTCTGCCTGCCGAGGTCTGGACCCCGGAGCAAATGCTGCAAATGAAACGCGTGGGCATGGTCGTTCCATCGCCGGATGGCACCGCCGTGGCCTACACCGTCCGCCAAGCGATCGTCGATGCCAATCGCAGCGAATACCTCACGCAGATTTTTGTCGCTCGTGCGGATGGCTCGCAACGGCGGCAACTCACTCGCTCGAACGTCTCGTCGGATTCCCCGCGATGGTCTCCCGATGGCAAACAAATCGCCTTCCTGTCCGCTCGCAGTGGAAGACAAGCGATTTGGGTGATTCCTGTGGATGGCGGCGAGGCTGAGTTGCTGGTCGAGATGCGGACTCCCGTGCAAAGTTTTGCTTGGTCGCCCGATGGTCGATGGATCGCCCTGACGGCCATCGATCCCCCCTCCGCACCCGAGGAGATGGCGGCTCGGGCCAAGGCCGATGTCCGCGTCCTCGATGAAAGCGAGAAATACTCTCGGCTGTACGTCGTACCCACCCAAGGGGACAAGCCGAAGTCGAACGCGGCTCGTCTCCTCACGCCGGGCAATCGCCATGTCACCCCCGATAGCTTCGATTGGTCGCCGGACAGCCAACACCTGGTTTACTCTCACACACGCAGCGGCCGGGCCGATGACTGGACCACCGCCGACATCGCGGTCGTGCACCTTGCCACGGGCGAGGTGCGGTCTTTGGCGGCGACACCCGCGGCAGAGCTGACTCCCAAGTTCTCCCGCGATGGGCAGTTGATTGCCTTCGTCAAATCCGACAACCCGCCGACTTGGGCGCAGTCCGGCCGGGTGCACGTGATGAAAAGCGACGGTTCGCAGCCGCGGCCGTTGGCACCGACTGCCGATGAACGGCCGACGCTGTTCGGCTGGTCGCCCGATCAGTCCGCCGTGTTGTGCGGCGAGGTGGAACGCACGGTGAGCCGGTTGTTCTGGCTGCCGCTCGAGGGTTCGCCCAAGCCTTTTAGCACCTGGGAAGGGGCCGCCTCGGGAAATGTCTTTCTCAGCGTTGACGGTCGAAAAGTCGGTTTCGTCTGGGAGTTCATGGATCGCCCCGTCGAGGGTTATTTGACGCCGACGGCGGAATTCCGGCCGAGCAACGTGACAGCGCTGCATGCGGATTTCAATCGACCCGTCCCGAAGACGGAGGTGATCCGATGGAAGTCGCGGGATGGCCTTGAAGTCGAGGGATTGTTGACCCACCCCATGAATTGCGCAACGAACCGCCGCTCGCCGTTGCTGGTCATCATTCATGGCGGGCCGGCGGGGG
>JAOAAM010000399.1 GCA_026418875.1 Gemmataceae bacterium
CCCCCGCCGATGGCCGACCAACGTTTTCGTCCCCGGGAGCACCTGCGCAAACGCAACGATTTCCGCCGCGTCTTCGATCTCCGTCGATCCGTCAGCGATGACTGGCTCATCATCTATGGCTGCCCCAATGGACTCCCGTTCAACCGCGTCGGCTTCACCGTGTCGCGGAAATTCGGTTCGGCCGTCCGACGTAATCGACTCCGCCGACTCTACCGCGAGGCCTACCGCCTCTCTCGCGCCCAACTCCCCACGGGCATGGATCTGGTACTCTTGCCTCGCTCCACCCAAACTCCCAGATTGTGCACGCTGATGCAGTCGTTGCGGCGGCTCGTCCCCGAATTGGCCCGAAAGCTCTCACGCACCCCCCCTCCGCCTTGAACCTTTGGTCATGAACCGGCTCGTCGCGGCTTTCCTGATCCTGTTGGTTCGCGGTTACCAGCGTCTCCTGAGGCCATTGCTCCCCCCATCGTGTCGCTTCTACCCCAGTTGCAGCGAATACATGATTCAAGCGGTGCAAAAGTACGGTCCTTGGCGCGGCGCTCTGAAAGGAATCGCCCGAATCTGCCGCTGCCACCCCTTCCATCCAGGCGGGTTTGACCCTCCGTGACCGAATCGGTTTAATCATCTTCACGCCCCCAGGGTCCGCCCTTTTGCGCCGAATCGAGTGCTTTCCCGGCCATCGACTCGGGCGGGGCTGTGGTGTTTTGCGGCAGATCGGACCATGCTGTTGCTCAGTTGTGTCGGCTTGTCCCGTGGTTTCGACCGCGGCCCCTTGTTCGACAACGTCGAATTTGAATTGCATCACGGCGAACCGGTCGGACTCGTCGGGCCGAATGGTGCCGGCAAAACCACGCTCCTGCGACTCCTCGCCGGTCTCGACACCCCCGACCAGGGCGATGTCCGACTCCACGCCGGTGCCCGAATCGAACTGCTCGAACAGCAACCCAACTTCCCCCCCGGACGCACCCTCTTCGAGGAAGCGAGGAGTGCCTTCGACCATTTGCTCGCCGCCCACGACGAGATGATCGCCACGGCCGAGGCCCTCGCCGCCGCCACCGACGACACCCTTCGCCGCTCCCTCGCCGCCCGATACGATCGCCTCAACGAATTGTTGCGGCATCAAAATGCCTACGTCCTCGATCACAAAGTCGAAGAAGTCCTGCACGGCTTGGGCTTCTGCGACGAAGACTTCCACCGCCCCTTGGAAACGTTCAGCGGCGGGCAGCAGCGGCGTGTCTTGCTCGCGCGTCTGCTCTTGTCCTCGCCTGACATCATGCTCCTGGACGAGCCGAGCAACCACCTCGACATCGACGGCACACGCTGGCTGGAGAATTACCTCAAGCAGCAGCCCCAGGCGATGCTCATCGTCAGCCATGATCGTTACTTCCTCAACCAGGTTTGCACCCGCATCTTCGAACTGCACGACCGCAAAATCCGCTCTTACCCTGGTAACTTCCAACAGTACCTTCGACTCCGCGAAGAGCGTTTCGAGCGGGAATTGAAAGAGTGGCAAGCGCAGCAGGAGTACATCGAAAAACAGGAAGAATACATCCGGCGGGTCCACTACGGCCAACTGGCGCGACAAGCCCAATCCCGCAAAAAAGCCCTCGAACGACTCGAACGTTTGGAGAAGCCGACCCGCATCGAGTCGCCGAAGATGCACTTCGGCGAGGTCACCCGAACCGGCGACATCGTCTTCGAGGCCGTCGACCTGGGCATGAGTTTCGACTCCCGTGTTCTGTTCGACGGGCTGAATTTTACCCTGCCCCGGGGCAAACGGCTGGGCATCATGGGGCCGAACGGCTCGGGAAAAACCACCTTGCTCAAAATCCTCCTGGGCGAGCAAGCACCGACCCGCGGCGAGGTGAAGCGCGGTTCCCACGTGCACGTCGGTTATCTCGATCAGCACTTGACCATCCTGCCCGACGATTTGCCAGTACTCCGTGCGGTCTGGCCAGGCCCGGACCCACGGCTCGATGAACAGAAAATCCGCGACCTGCTGGGTCGATTCGGGCTGGTCGGCGACATCGTGCACCAGCCCGTGGGTGAACTGAGCGGCGGCGAACGCAGCCGGGCTTGTCTCGCCCGGCTCGTTGCCCAAGGTGTCAACGTCCTTGTGCTCGATGAGCCAACCAACCATCTCGACGTCTGGGCTTGCGA
>JAOAAM010000409.1 GCA_026418875.1 Gemmataceae bacterium
AAAACCGCCACGACCCAGGCCAGCAATAACAGCGAGCCATTCGGTGAAGCCACGAGCGGCTGTTGCACCACAAGGAAGAGGGTGTGCGCGAGGAGGCCGCCGGCTCCGAAAATCAGGCTGGCCCACGCCCACAGCGGACTAGCCCGAAGAAGACGGACCAACTCCAGCAGCAGGGCGACGGCGTAGCTCGCCACAAAGCACAATCGCGTCACGTTTTGGAGGGGGAAGTCCATCAGCGGCGGTGCTACGGGTGGTGTCTAGTCCGGGGGCAAGGCGCTCGCCTGTTGTTTTTTGCTATTTTAGCGGCGGGTCGGCCTCACGGCGTACTTCCTCCCACATCGCCTGGCGGACGGCGGCAGGGCCTTGGGAGTGCAGCGCTTCGAGCCAACGGATCTCGGCGAGCCGCTCGTACATCTGTCGCCTTCGAACGGGATCCGGGAATCGTTCGGCGATTTGCGGCCGCAATTCGCGCAGCAGGGCGACCCACTCGCCCAGGGCCGGGTCAATCTGATCGGCCAAGCGATCCCGGATGCGCTTGGCCAAAGTCGGGGCCGCGCCGCCGGTGGAGACCGCCAAAATCAAGTCGCCTTCCCGGTGCATGGCTGGGACCACGAAATCGCCCAAGGCGGGGTCATCCGCCCGATTCACGAGGATGCCGCGGCGACGAGCGTCGGCAGCGACCCGACGATTCACCTCCGGCGTAGCGGCCGCAAACACCAGTGTCGCCCCGGCGAGATGATCGGCTTGATACGGCTCGCACAGCCAGACTAGGCGAGTGAAGGCGAAGTCCGCGGGCCGAGGCTCCAAGCAGACCAGCCGAACGATCGCCCCTGACTCCAGCAGACGGCGGGCCTTCCGGCGACCCACCGGACCGCCGCCGACGACCACCACTAGCCGATCGGTCAGGTCCGCCATCAGGGCGAACATCGCTCAGGCCCCGTATTTGCCCAGGCGGCCGGCATGCGCCATCGCCAGGGTCATCAGGTATTTCGCCTCGAACTGGCCCAAGCCGCCCTGCAAACACGTTTTCTCACTGAATTCCGACACCCCGTCGGTGCGAACGTTTCGGCCCCACAAGAGCGTCGGCACTGGATGCCAACTGTGGCTCCGCATCACGCTCGGCGTGCTGTGGTCGCCCGTGACGATCAGAACGTCCGGCTTCAATCGAGTGATGCGGGGAACGATCCCGTCCAACTCCTCGATCCGACGAACCTTGGCCGCAAAGTCCCCGTCTTCGCCGGTCTTGTCCGTGTATTTGAAGTGGATGAAGAAGAAGTCGTATTGATCCCAGACCCGCTCCAAAGTCTCAACTTGTTCATCCAGCGAATGGCCCGCATCGAGGATGTCCATGCCGACCAACCGAGCCAGTCCCTTGTACATCGGGTACACGGCCAGGCAGGCGCATCGCAGGCCATACACCTCCTGCATGGTGGCGATGTTCGGATAGCGGGCGAAGCCGCGGAGCGTGACACCGTTGGCATCGGGTTCGGCATGCAAGACTCGGCGGGCCTCGGCGACGAAGCGGTCGGCGAACTCGGCGGTGCGGCGCGAATCCTCATCTCGGGCCACGGCCGGCAACGGGGCAACACCGACCGCTTGCGGGTCCGTATCCTCGATGTTCGCCGACAGCCCCTCGCCGCGGAAAACGACCACAAAGCGGTGTTCGCTGACCGGCTCGATAAAAAGCTCCACACCGGGTACCCGGACCGACTTGAGTTTCTGGCAAATCTCTCGATTCCGCTCGTCGCTGGGCCGACCCGCGCGACGATCCTTGATTTTTCCCTCTGCGTCCAGCGTGCAGAAATTGCCCCGGGCGGCGACGTCCCGGCGTTCGAGGGGAAAGTTGATCCCCAACGCCTCCAAGACGCCCCGGCCGATGCGATGCTCCAGCGGATCATAGCCGAACAGAGCCAAGTGCCCCGGGCCACTACCCGGCGTGATCCCCGGCAGGACGGGAATGCTCAAGCCCGAGACGCCCTCCCGTGCCAGGTCATCCAGGTTCGGCGTTCGGGCCGTCTCCAACTCTGTCAGCCCGCCGGGGGTAAGGGGTAAGCCCCCCAGGCCGTCGGCCACCAAAAAGACGATTTTCGTGGTGTTCGGGTCACGCAGTTCTTGGATCAAATCGGGCGGCTTCATGCAGTGAATCTACGCCTCGTGCGGCGATGGACTAGCCCGCAGGATCATGGGCACGTCGAGGGAGGGCGAACACCGTGAGCTTTCGGGAGCAGATTTACCGTCCGACGGTGGATTGACCCAGCGGCTTCACTATTTCGGCTCCGAAGTGGCCTGGCACCGAGCGCGAGATGCGAAACCAGCGGCTGGCGTGCCTCTGAGCAACAAGCTACGCTGGGACCGACGCTGGGTCTAAGTACCCGCGGCGACAAATTCCTCTGCGGACATGCCGATGTCCCGTGCAATCTTTCGCAACAGCACCGGGGAGATGTCCCGCCCCTTGTGAAACGGCACCGTCGTCCCACGACCATCCGCATGGCGAAATTGCTTATGGGCTCCCCGTTGACGCACTTCGACGAAGCCCAAGGCGATCAACCGTGCCACCACTTCTTGGGGCTTCAACACTGGCAATCGAGGCACGATCAGGCGACCTGCACGATCTGTGTGCCCACGAACTCCGATTCGAGCCGCGGTTCACCGTCCTCCAGCAGCATCTCAATCACTTCGGCCAGATTTCGTTGCAACTCCTCGAGCGTCTCCCCTTGGGAATGGGCACCAGGGAACCCGGGCACATAGCCGACCAACAGGCCCGTCTCGGCACAACGTTCAATCACTGCGGTGAACGCTCGCATTGGATCCTCCCGCCCTCGAGGCGTTCGTAGCGGACGTCGGAACCGGCTGTCGAACCGCAGGCAGGTTCAGTCACGCTGCCATGCTGCTATTTAGCAAGATAACACTCTTCGGCATCGCGATTCATGTTGCCGGTGTAGTTCCCGCTGCCGGGTTCGAGCAGTCGCTCGCCCCTCCCGCTTCAGAGCCGGAGGAAACGAGCACTCTCACTCCTTCACCTCGACTTGTGCCGCTTGCAGGATTTCGTTGGTGTCGTCGTCCTGCACAAATGCCACGACGCGAAGCGATTTTAGACCGATCGGCCGATCCGGCTTGGGGAATTCATCTTCCTTGGCGTACTCGTCCAGATACTCGTTCAACTTGGTTCGCAATTCGTCGAGATCCACCTTGGCGGAGTGTTCGCCGGACTTCTGCTTCAGCGCGATCCCCTTGGGTCCGCCCGGCATGGCTCGAACGACGTGGTGGTGGTAGCGCAGGTTGTTGCCGCCTTGGTATCGAACGTACTCCTCCACCAAGGCGAAACGAAGCCGGATGGAATCGCCGGTTCGCGCCAGGTCGGTGACATTGGCCTTGATGTCGATGGCGGCACCCTGTTTGGAGGCCGACAATTCGATGCGAGCTTCGGGGAGTTTTTCGAGCAAGGGGTCGATGGCCTCGCGGAAGGCGGCATAGCTGCGGCGAGCCTGCGAGATGGGACCGCCGCCGCCTTGGGCCGGTTTGCCGTTGAAAAAGATCGTCGGCGTGCCACGAATCTTGTTGCCGTAATACTCCAGCCGGGCCAGGCTGTCCGGGTTCGTCAGCGGGTCGGGGCCGGGAATGTGCAGGTGGTATTGCAGCAGGACGACTTCCGTCGGTTTATAGGTCTTGGTGAGCGCGTCGAAGGCCAGGTCAGCCGCGACGCACGGCGGGCACTCCGCCCCGGTGAACAATTCGACGAGGACGGCCCGATCACTTTTTCCTTTGCGGCCCTCGAATGGTTCGGGTCGGAACGGGGCCGACTTGACGTACTCGGCGAAATCCTGCTCCTCCAGCTTCGCCAGCCGTTTGCGGACATCCGCCGCATCTTCACCTCGGCCGGCCGCCTCGAAAACCTCGGCCACGGTGCTCAGATAATCCAATTGCACGGAAACTTCCTCGCCCTCGTCCACCAGCCGCTCGAGCTTGCGGGCATACTCAACGGCCACGGGAGCGAGGTCCTTCTGCTTCACCAGGGCTTGGGCCACACGACGCGCAACCGACCGCTCCCAGCGCAGGCCGAACGGCTGAGCCGAGCGGAAGGCTTTGTCGGCCCAGCCACGCACCTCTTCGCCGCTGGCCTTTCGCTGACTCGCCTCCTTCAACAGTTCGATTGCCGCCTCCGCCATCACTTGCGGGTCGCTGGTTTGTTCCAGCGTTTCCTTGGCCAGCTCGAAGCGGTCAAAGTTTTCCAGCTTCGACGGCTCCAGGCGGACCAGTAACAAGCTGGATGGTCCCAGCAGCAACGACCCACCGATGCGACCGTTGGCGTCCGGGGGGAGGCGGCCCTCGAAGTTCAAGGTCTGACCCGCTCCGCCCCCGCCGAACTTGATGACGAATTTCAGCGAGTCCTGCGAGACAGCCACGTCGCTGAGCGTCGAGGCAGGGAAATTGGCGATGCTCGTGCCCAACACCTTCCCGGCCCATTTCCCTTCCGCCGACTCCAGCTTCAACAAAAACGTCAGATTGCTTCCCGGGATGCTCATCTTCCATGAACCTGCGGGAGGCTCGGCCAGGATGCGGGACGGAAGCAGGTTCATGACCAGTCCCGCCGTCAGCAAAATCGCCAGTCGCTGCATGGGAAGGGTCCTTTCGGGAAGGTCGGGTACGAGGGGACCGAAGCGAGTCCAGGCTGCCGTTGCCCGGCTCACGGTGGACGCAGACGGTCGCGGTTAGCATACACTCGCTGCCACGCCTGAGCAATCCGCCGAGCCGCTTCTTCCCCGCGAATCAGCACGGGATGATGCAATACGGTCAGGCGATGGTGGAACCGCTCCGCCTCCGCCCAGCCGCCGATGATTTCGTATCGACGTGGGGAACGGCCCGCGGGCAAGGCGCGAAACCCCGTATCCAGGGCAAGCCCCTCGGCACGCATCACCTCCACAAGTCGGTCGCGATCCAGCCCGAACTCAGCGGGATCGATGCGGAAGGCAACCTTGTAAAACGCGGGAGAGCCGTCCACCTCGCTACGGATCCGTCGAACCCCGGGAACAGCGTCCAAGCCGGGGTCGATGCAGGCGACAGCCGCGGCTCGCTGGGCGTGGCGGTCGGGCAAAAGTTTGAGTTGAGGCCGCAGTGCGGCCGCTTGCAATTCGGACAACGCGGCCCAACGTTGCACCCCACGCCGCAGCAGAACGCGAAGCCGGGCTTCCAGCTCGTCGCGTCGGGTCAAGAGGGCACCCCCGCGGCCCGCGGTCAACAGCTTCGACCCGCCGAAACTCAACACGCCGACGTCGCCCCAGGTTCCCACGGGTCGATCCTGCACGATCGCACCGACGGCTTGGGCGGCATCCTCCACCACCGCCACGCCCCACCGGTCGGCCAGATTACGGATCGTCTTCATCGGCTGCAAGCTGCCGTGCAGGTGGGAGACGACCATCGCTTTGGGGCGACGACGGCATGCCTCCTCCAATGGGTTCAAATCCAGCGACAGGTCTCCGGCGACATCGACGAGTACGGGGATCGCGCCCAGCGCGTGGACCGACAAGAAATTGCCCTCGTAGTCGTAGGCCGCCAACACCACTCGGTCGCCGGGTTGCACGCCCACGGATTGAAGCGCTAATTGCACGGCCAGCGTCCCGCTGGCGCAAGTCAGAACTCGGCAGCCATGCCAATCTGCCAGGTCCGATTCAAGTGCCTGCGTGTGCGGCCCGTCGTATCGCCCCCACGATCCATCCGCCATGGCCTCGGCGACCGCGGCCGCCACCTCCGGCATGACACCCGGCCAATCCGGCGGACCCTCGGGGAAGATCGGCGTCCCCCCCAAAATGGCTGGGGTCGGTCCCTCGCCTGTCTGTGGCCGATCGTTCATGGGCAACGCGGATCCAGGCTATTTCTCGACTTGCTGATGAATCTTTCACCCGGCAGACAAGCTAATCGTCCACTCGCCGATTGTCGTCGGCAACCAACACTTTCACCGGTCGGATCGTCCGACCATCCGACTGGGCGATCGCCTGAAGTTCACCGCCATGAAAGACGGCACACCAGCCGACCGGTGCCGCCGCCGTGATTCGCTGCCCCTGGCACAACCGTCGTCGCTCCTCGGCAGTGACTTGCCACGCAGGAAGTTCGGCGACGGCTTCGGAAAGGGGTCGTACCATGTCGGCCCGGGGCGAGTCGAATTCGGCCACAGGAACCGCTTGCGACTCGTCGAATGGGCCGACCCGAGTTCGCCGCAGGGCCGTGATCATCCCGCCGACGCCCAGGGCCTGCCCCAAGTCCCGAGCGAGGGAGCGAATGTACGTCCCTTTGCCGCAGTCGATGAGCACTTCGAGGGTGGGCCAAGCGTAGCGGACGACTCGAATCGCATCGACCCGCACCCGTCGCGGCCGCAACTCGACCCGCACCCCCGATCGCGCTTGTTCGTAGGCGCGTCTTCCGCCTTGTTTTACCGCGGAGTACACGGGGGGAACCTGCTCGATTTCTCCGATGAACCGCGACAGAGTGCCGGCGAGGTGTGCGGCATCCACGGGCACGGCTTCCGGGTGCTCGGTGATTTCTCCATCGGCATCATCCGTGGTGCTGCTCGCCCCCAAACGGATGGTGGCGCGATAAGTCTTGGGCATGTCCTGAATGAACTCGGCCAGCCGAGTCGCTTGCCCCAGGCAAATGACAAGCACGCCGGTCGCCAGCGGGTCCAGCGTGCCGGTGTGGCCAATGCGGGTTCGGGGCGGCCAATGACGCTGGATGCGGTTCACCACATCGCGGGAGGTGATCCCGCTCGGCTTATCGACCACCAGCAACCCATGTTGGGGAAGGTCGTGTTTTCGCCCCGTCATGACAAGGTTGTGTGTTCGGCCCGTCATGACATCGTAGTATAGCGGGCGACGGGCGGACCGAATGCAAGGGCGGGATTCAAACCGATTCGATCGGTCGGCGGACAAGCGATGGCGGAAGTGCGACGCATCTGCGTGATTTTCAATCCCTCGGCGGGTCGGGGACGGGCGCGGCGGTACGTGCAGCGTCGGCTGAAAGCCGACCCCAGCATTGAGCTTTGCCCCACCCAGTACGCCGGACACGCTGAGGAATTGGCATATCAGGCTGCCTGCGATGGTTTCCAGCGGATCATCGCCGCGGGTGGTGACGGGACCATCCACGAGGTGGCCAATGGTTTGCTGCGGGCCAACCGCCCGGAGGTGATCCTCGGCATTTGGCCTTGCGGCTCTGCCGACGATTACGCTTACGCTCTCGGAATCACCGGCGATCCGCACCAACCTACCGAAGTCGCTGCCGTCGACATCGGACTCCTCACCGATGCTGCCGGGCGTCAACGCTTTTTCGTCAACGGCATGGGCGTGGGTTTCAACGGCGCGGTGACGCTGGAATCACGGCGAATCCGCTGCCTGCGCGGTATGCCGCTGTACACCGCCGCGCTGCTTCGGGCTTTGGTTCGATGGTTTGACAAGCCGATGATGACGGCCGAATTCGATAGCCAGACGCGGCAGGTCCCAACGCTGGCGTTGTCGCTGAGCCTCGGCCAACGGGAGGGCGGCTTCCCGCTCGTGCCTCACGCCGACCTGAGCGACGGCTGGTTCGACTACATCCATGCCGGTCCCGTCAGCCGATACGAACTGTTGCGGCACTTCCCCGACATCCTCCGCGGCACCCTTCCCCAAGATCATCCGCGGCTGTGGTTGGGGCGCTGCCAACGGCTCGTCCTCCGCTCCGAGTCGGCCCTGCGAATCCATGTGGATGGCGAATTCTTCTGCCAGCCGGAGGACGGGGTCTACTCCGTCTCCGCCACTCTGCTCCCCCGGCGACTGCGGGTCGTGCGGGCTGCCGCCGGCTCCGTGTCGGCTTCCGCCATTGCGTTGGACGCTGCCGCAGGTTCGATGTCGGCTTCGGCCTCGGCCCCCTCGGTGGCTCCCGCTGCTCCCACCCCCGCGCCAACCAACTCGAGCCGTTGACGAACCTCCTCCGCGTAGTTTTCCGACAGTTCGATGCCCAAGAAACGTCGGCCAAGCCGTTTTGCCACCACCAGCGTCGTGCCGCTCCCGGCAAACGGATCGAGGACCACGTCCCCAGGGTTGGTCGTCACGCGGATGATGCGATCCAACACCGCCTCCGGCATTTGGCACGGATGACCCGTTCGTTCCTTGAACGTGCCGCAAACCCTGGGGACGTACCAAGTATCGCCGTCGGGCCGGAAAAAGCGAGCGTCCTCTTGCGGCCGCAGAACCCAGGTGTCATCGGGAACGCGGCCCTTCGGGTTGGCTCGACGATCCGCGTACACCATCTGCCGGGCCGACGGCACGCGCACGGCGTCGGCATTGAATGTGAACCGCTTGGCATCGGCGACATAGTAGAGCAGGTGGGCGTGGCTCCGGGTGAACTTCTTCTCGCAGTGGACGCCGAACGTGTAGTGCCAGATCACCCAGTTCCGCATCGTCAGCCCCAGGGCATCCAGCCGCACCTTATGCTCGGCGACGTATTCATCGCCGATCGCCAACCAGAA
>JAOAAM010000033.1 GCA_026418875.1 Gemmataceae bacterium
GTGTTGGCCCGTGCCGGGATGATTTGTCGCAAGCGGGAGTCATGGATGACGAGTCCCACGGCGTCGCGTTGGTGCAGCATGAGATAAGCCAAGGAGGCCGCGACGTATTGCGCGTATTGAAACTTGCTTGGGAAAGCCCCGCGATAGGCCATGCTCCCACTCGCGTCGACCAGGAGATACGCCTTGAGATTGGTTTCCTCTTCGTACTCTTTGACGTAATAACGGTCGGTTTTGCCGTAGACACGCCAATCGACATGGCGGATTTCATCGCCGGGGTAGTACTGGCGATGCTCCGCGAATTCGACGCTGAATCCCTTGTATGGACTTTTATGAACGCCAGTGAGGAACCCCTCGACGAGGGTGCGGGCCACCATCGTCAATCCGCCGTACTTTCGTAGTTCGCTTGGGTCAAAATTCATCGGATGACATCCGCCACGTCGCTCGGTGGGTTACCTTCGTGCTCCAGCGTTCTTCCGCATGTGGTGCCGAGCCGTCGTCTTGGGGGGCGTGCTTAGCGCCTCGCCCGGGCCGCGGCCTCCTCCTGCGGTAGGGGGACGGTGTCGATCAGCCGTTTGATGATTTGGTCCCGGGTGATCCCCTCGGCGTCGGCATTGAACGTCGTGACGAGGCGGTGCCGTAAGACGGGGTAAGCAACTTCGCGAATGTCTTCCGTGGTGACATGCATGCGACCGTGGAGGATCGCACGGGCTTTCCCCCCGAGAATCAGGTACTGGCTGGCCCTCGGCCCAGCCCCCCACGCGACCCACTCCTGGATGAATTTTGGCGCGTTCGGCTCTTTCGGTCTCGTCGTCCGCACCAGGTCCACGGCATAGGCGAAGACGTGATCCGCCACCACGATCTGGCGGACCACCTCCTGAAGCCGCAGGATTTGAGGGCCGTCCAGGATCGGTTTCAGATCCGGCTTATAGTTGCTGGTGGTCTGCTTCATGATTTGAAGCTCTTCCTGCCGCGAGGGGTAGCCGACCACGATGTTGAACATGAAGCGGTCGAGTTGCGCCTCGGGCAGAGGATAGGTTCCCTCCTGTTCGATGGGATTTTGGGTGGCGAGGACGAAGAACGGCTCTGGCAGGCGATAGGTATGTGCCCCGGCGGTGACGTGATGTTCCTGCATCGCTTCCAACAGTGCCGCTTGCGTTTTCGGCGGGGTGCGGTTAATCTCATCGGCCAAGATCATGTTGGCGAAGATCGGCCCCTGAAGAAAGACGAAGCGGCGACGTCCCGTTTCGGGGTCGTCTTGCAAGATGTCGGTGCCGGTGATGTCGGCGGGCATGAGGTCGGGGGTGAATTGGATGCGTTTGAATGAGAGGTGGAGAATCCGCGACACGGTGCTGACTAACAATGTTTTGGCTAGACCGGGCACCCCCTCCAACAAGCAATGGCCGCGGCTGAAAAGCGCCATGAGTAACTGCTCGATCACCTGCCGTTGCCCGACGATGACCTTGCCGATCTGCTCCGACATTTGGTTGTAGGCGGCGGCTAACTCCCGAACGGCCTGGGCTTCGGGCGGCAAAGGCGGATTGGATGGGGGCATGATGCTGCTTGGCTCCCGTTTTGGATCGAGGAATCGCCCGACGACGGTTAGAACACCGACACCGGCGGGGTGGAGCCAGGGCGGACTCGTCCGTGATGGGCGGTAGCGGACAACCTGGAGGTGTTGGCGGATGGCGGGGAGTTTTTCGGTTATCCTGATCGGCTCCCCCTCGGCCACACCTGCTTCCCGTCCGCGCACCGCGACCCAGTGCACCCTAGCTTCCCCTGTGATTTCATGGTATACATTTGTGGCTAGAGCATTCGCGCGGCTGAACGGTGCTGTAAGATTTTGGAATCAGGAACTCAGTCATTCCCCGTCCGTCTCAACCGCTGAATACGTCCTTCATCCTTGTTATCGTGCTGTCGTTTATCTTCCTTGGGCGAGAGGTGATCGAACTGAACAGATCTAGGGCGATGTACTGAGGTGTCTATGCTGTATCCCATCGACCGACGTCACTTTCTCAAGCACGTCGCGGGAATGTCTGCGTTGGCCTTGCCGGGCATGAAGTTCATGCGGACCATGGCCCAGGAGGCCCAGAACCTGAAAAAGAACGGGAAGAGTCTCATCATCTTGTGGATGAGCGGTGGGCCATCCACGATCGCCCTGTGGGACTTGAACCCCGGGGCTCCGACCGGCGGTCAATTCAAGCCGAGGGAGCCCGCTGTCTCGGGCATCCAGATTAGTGAACAT
>JAOAAM010000557.1 GCA_026418875.1 Gemmataceae bacterium
GGCCAGGTTCGCGGCGACCGTTGATTTCCCGACACCGCCTTTGCCGCTGGCCACGGCGACCACGTGTTCGATCCCGGGCAAGGGCCTCTGGGGCGGTAGCGACGAATGCGTGGACACGACGTTAATTTCCTCAATCGGGAGACGGCTGCTACTTGATGCGGCTGCGGTGGGTTCCTCGACTGAAATCGCTTCGCCTCGAACCTGGCTCGATCTCGAGACGTATCAGGCGGGTTCGCATAGTTTACGCAACAACTCCAGAGGGTAAATGCCCGTGTCGTGGCCGTCGCTCCAAACAATCTGGTACGCGTAGGCCCCCCGGCTCGGCATCGCCAAGGGCCGCAGCGGTCCCGAGCGAAGCTCCGCCTCGCTCAGGATGCGAAACGGGTCGGGCGGTTGCTGCCGCTTCTCCCGGCACGAGGCGCACGGGCAAGCTTCCCGCAGTCGGGAAAACTCGATGCGTCCGCGAAAGCCGTCATCCCACTCGATGACAAGCGAATCTTCGACGCGACGAATTGCCACCGGTCGAACACCCATGGCTCGATGCTGTCCGTTCCTTGATGCGACCCGTTCGCCGATGCGGTCCATTCCTCAATACGGTCCGTTCCTCGAGGCTGTCCGAGAATTCTCACGGCCCTGCGCCTTCATTGTAGGGAGCCGTCCTTGGTGAAAGCGAATCAAAAACCGTCCGTGGTTCGGCCCCAGCACCGGGATCAGCCCCGGAGTATCGCTCTAGCGGCAAAACTATCTCGCAGGCGGCTCAAGCCCTCCGCTACCGACACCCTCGGGGAGTAGCCTAACTCGGTCCGCGCGGCGGTGAGATCATACCAGTGCGAACACGATAGTTGCCGTGCCACGAACCGGGTCATGGGCGGTTCATCGTGCCGGCCAAGGATGCGGTAAACCGTCTCGAAGACCATCCCGCCGAGATAGGCCCACGTCGACGACACCGATCGACGGACCGGGGGCAATCCTGCCGCGGCCAAGACCTGGTTGATGAACCACCACAGGCGGATCGGTTCGCCATTACCGATGAAGTAAGCCTTGCCGGCGATTGTCGCCCCGGGCCACAGCCGATCCGCTGCGAGCAAGTGGGCATCGACGGCGTTGTCGATGTAAACGGCATCGACCTCATTCCGACCGTGGCCGATCTGGCGGAGACGGCCTTGTTTTGCACGGTTGAGGATTCGCGGAATCAGATGGTTGTCGCCCGGCCCCCAGATCAGATGAGGGCGCAACGCCACGGTTGCCAGGGAAGAGTCATTTGCGGCTAACACCTCTTGCTCGGCCCGTGCTTTTGTCGCCGGGTAGTGCGCCAGGAAGCGGCGTGCATACGGGGTCGATTCGTCGATTCCGGCCGCGTCCCCTCCGTGAAATACGACGCTAGGGGAACTCGTAAAGACGAAGCGACGGACTCCCAGGCGGCGACAGACCGAGAGCAGATTTCGTGTTCCCTCCACGTTGGTGCGAAAGTACTCCTGCCATGAGCCCCAAATGCCGGCCTTGGCCGCCGTGTGGAACACGACATCGCAGCCGTCCAAG
>JAOAAM010000597.1 GCA_026418875.1 Gemmataceae bacterium
GAATGAAGGGGCTCGGCAAGACCGTAATGCAGGGAGTGAAGCTCGAGCAATTCGAGGCGGAAGTGTTGGGCGTGCTCAAGAACACCAGCCCCGGCCGCGATCTGGTGTTATGCCGACTTTCGGGCTTGAATCTCGAGCGAACCGGGGTGATCCAGGGGATGAGCGGCAGCCCCATCTACATCGACGGCAAATTGCTGGGGGCCGTGGCCTATGCCTGGCCCTACGGGAAAGACCCCATCGCCGGCGTGACGCCGTTCAGTCAAATGTACCAGTACGCGGAATCCTTCGAGCGACGGGGGACCGCGCCCCCGAAGGCCACGCGAATTCACCTCGAGGAGCCGATCGTCGCGGGAGGCCGACGCTTCTCGACCGTCGAGGTGGCGACTCGACCCGATGCGGCCGTCGATCCACAAACCGCCTTGGTCATGGTGCCGCTAAATGCACCGCTCGCAGCCAGCGGATTCTCACCGCGCGTCTGGCAGGTTGTGCGTCAGGAGTTCCCCGAGTTCGCCTTCGTTCCGGTTCAGAGCGGCACGGTGGCGGAGCGGCTGGCCGCTCAGGCCGGCGACGTTCGGATCGAACCAGGGGCAGCGTTGAGCGTGTCGCTGATGGTGGGCGACTTCGATATGTCCGGCATGGGCACGGTGACCCACGTCGAGGGTAGCCGCGTGTATGGCTGGGGTCACCCTTTCCTATCGCTCGGCGGCTGTGACTTGCCGCTCATGACCGGCTGGGTTCACACGGTGTATCCGCGGACGAGTACCAGTTTCAAGTTCGGTTCGCCGCTGAAGATCGTCGGGACCATCAATGCCGACGTCAGCACGGGAATCGCCGGTTGGTTGGGCCGACAGCCCGACATGCTGCCGCTGACCATGCGGGTCCGACACGAACTGGGAGGCGACACGCATTCGTTCCGAGTGCGGATTGCACGGCAGAAGCAGTTGTTGCCGGCGCTGGTTCTGGCCGCCCTGACGAATTCGATCGACCTGGAGGGGGAATGGCCCGACGAGGCGACGATTTCGTTTACCTGCCGGATCGACCTCGAAGGTTATGATCCGATCATCATCAAGGACACTTTTGCTGGTCCGGCGTTTGCTGGGGCGAAAGCGCCGCCGGCCGTGTTCAATCCCGTGTCGTCCTTGCTCAGCCAATTGTTGAATCAGCCGGCCAAGCCGATCCGCATCCGACAGATTGATTGCGAGACGGAGGTTCGCTCCGGCCGTGATGCCGCCGAGATCGAAGGTGTAGAACTCGAAGCGTTGACGTATGCCCCGGGAGAAACCGTGCGGGGGAGCGTGTATCTGCGGCCATACAAAGGCCAGCCAGTCCGTGTCCCGATCGCGCTGCCGCTGCCGGCCGACCTGCCTGAAGGCGAACACACGCTCAGCATCGTGGATGAGGTGAGCGCCGTGCGTCAAGACTTGCGCACGCAGCCGCATCTTCTCTCGCCGCATCACACGGACAACATTCTCGCCGCCGTCCGACGACTCGCCCAAGCTCGACGTACCCACCTGGTCGTACGACTCCCGCTGCCGGCCGACGGCGTGGCCTTGGGCGGTCAAGCACTCGTGGATTTGCCCCCCGGCGTGGTCCACCTGTTGAGCCAGACACGTCGAACCCCCGTGCAACTCACCGCCGGCGTGGCCTCTGTCGGTGAGGCGACGCCGTGGGTCTTGTATGGTCAAGAGTCCGTGAAGATCCAAGTGGCTCGACATCATCGAAGTCGAGTCAACCAGGATTGACGGTCCGGTCGCCGAGTGAGCCGGCTTGTTCAAAGCAGGTTTGCTGACGACTCCTTGCTCCAGTTGCCAACCGGTCGGAGGGTTTATGAAACATTGGCTGATCGCCCTTGGGCTCGTTCTGACTCCGGCCAGCTTATATGCCGGCAAGGTCAAGTCCGTCACCTGGTCGCAGCCGAGCCATTACGACAAAGCCGTCCTCCAGAGCGCGGTGGTCAGCAGCGATGGGAAGATCACCCTCGCCAAGTCGCTGCGACAAATACGAACCCGCGCTCCCATCGAAGCCGCCCGGGTCTGGGACATCGCCGAAGACCGCGCGGGCAACTTGTACCTCGCCACCGGAGACGAGGGGAAAATCCTGCGGATCACCCCCGATGGACAAGTTCAGGTGGCTTTTGAGACGAAAGACAGCCAGGTTCTCTGCCTACTCTCCCTGCCCGATGGCGGCATCCTTGCTGGGACTGGGCCGAACGGGTTGGTCGTGCGGATCGATCCGGAAGGCAAGGGCCGCGTCTGGCACGATAGCCCCGCACGCTACATCTGGGCAATGGTCCGGGATGAACGAACCGGCTCGGTGTACGCCGCCACGGGAAGCCCTGCCCGGGTGTATCGACTCACTCCCAACGGCGAGAGCGAAGTCTACTTCGAGTGTCCCCAAGACCACGTGTTGACTCTGGCGCTGGCGGCAGAAGGCCCCCTCTTCGCCGGAACCGATCGACGAGGCCTGGTCTACCGGATCGACGAGCGGGGCAAAGGTGCTGTGATTTTTCAAGCGGCGCAGTCAGAGGTGCGTTGCCTGCAATGGACGCCGCAGGGACTCTACGTCGGCACCAGCTCGCCGGGCCGCGCCCCCCGAAGTAATCCAGGGACGTCGCCCCCTCCATCTGGCGTGGGCAGCTTACCGAATCGAGACGCGGATGCTGCCCCAGCC
>JAOAAM010000046.1 GCA_026418875.1 Gemmataceae bacterium
GTGTTCACGGGCGAGTTGATCGACCCGACCATCTGGCGGTTAAATGCCGAAAAGGTGCGCGGCATCAAGATCACGGGTTGGCGGTCGTTGACCGGCGGGATGCCCTTGGTCCTCGACTTGGAGCGGAAATCGGCGACCGAATGGGTCGTGAAAGACCAGGCCGACTATGCCGTCGATGCGGCCAAGGCGGAATCATTCGCGTCCTCGCTCTACCTATTGCGGACGGATCGATTTGTGAAGAATCAAGGCGGGCCGCTCCCCGAGCACAAATTGGGTGAGAACGACGACACCTTGAAGATCGAGGTCATGGTCGAGGGCGAGTCCGAACCGTTCGTGTTAACTTTGGGTGCCGAGACCAAGGAAAAAAACACGGACTATTATTTCGCTGACAGCAATCGAGCGAAGGGGGCCGTCTTCCTCGTCTTCCGCGATCGGTTTGCGGAGCTACGCAAGTCCGGCCGGGGTTATTTCCAGAAGACGAAGTGAACCAGGGCCGAGCGGGTGTCTTCCCGCCCCTCGGGCGGCTAACAAATCGGCAAGGCGACGGTTACATAGGTAGTGAGCTCGGCTCGGGAGATTTTGAGAATCGGCGGGAACGAGTTAGAATAAGGTGGATGGTCCCGGAAGACCCAGCATCCAGACGCAGCGATCCAGGCGTCCCCAGTCGGCAAAGTCGGGTCTCGGGGGAGCTATCAAATGGCATTAACTGCCGTGGACAAAGCGCTGTTGCAGCGCTGCCTCAAGCACGACCCCGGTTCGTGGAATGATTTCATCGACCGCTTTTTGGGTTTGATCTACCACGTCATCCACTACACGGCCCATTTGCGGAGCGTCTCGTTATCTCCCGAGGATGTGGAAGACATCGCCGCCGAAATCCTCAGCCAAATCGTCGCCAACGATTATCAGATTTTGCGGCAGTTTCGCGGTCAAAGTAGTCTGGCGACCTATCTGACGGTCGTCTGCCGTCGCTTGTGCCTGCATGAATTGACGAAGCGGCAGCGAGCCGCGGTCAGCACGTCGGCCAACGTGGATCGCGAGGAGAGGCCCAAGGTTCAGGCCGGTCTGGAGAACCTGGAGGAGGTCGAGCGGCTGCTACGAAAATTGCCGTCCCGAGAACGCGAGGTCGTGCGGCTGTTTTATTTAGAGGGTCGGACCTACGAGGAAATCAGCAACGAGTTGCACATCCCCGTGAACTCGATTGGGCCGGTGCTGTCGCGGGCGAAGAAGCGACTCCGTCGGGCCGAGTCCAGTGCCCCGGCGTCTCCCCGCCCCGGAAATGGCAAGGCGGAAAGTTAAGCACCTGGCCGAAGACGCAGGCATGCGTCAACCGATCCGACCGAGTTCCCCCTCTTCGCCCTGCAAAAGCCGCAGCCAAGGGCCTTCAGGGCCGCCGATCAGGAACGACACCCCCTCGGGGATCGGGTGGTCGTCAAAATACTGACCGACCGGCACGCGTTGCCGCCGAAGCCACTCCCGCCATTCGCTCTCTTGTTCCCGCCAATCGTGGGGCATCAGCCAGCCGAAGATTGCGGCCGATTCGGGGATGTCGCCCCCTGGGCTTGTCGGTTTGCCGATCAGGATCAGCCCGAGCCGTTCGGCGGCCTCCAACAGCGCCGGATCGGGCCAATTCATCAAGGCCGCGTTGAAGCCTTGGGCTTTCAACTCCGGCACCTGCGCCGGCTCGATTTCTTCGTCGGGTGCGACGTTGAGGGTCAACCGTTGACCATTCCAACGCAAGCCGTCCGGTCGCAGGACGGCGGAGCGTAAACTATGCCGCACCGACAGCCGCTCGTGAAGGTCTTCGCCCTCCCAAAGTTCAATAACTCCGCGGTACAGGAAGGGGCTGATCGGATCCCAAAAACTCGGTTCGGGGATCACGATGCGTCGAGCCAAGGGCATGCCGGGGAGGGCCTGGGGCAACTTTCGCAACGGATAGGCGACTTCGATGGTGGAGGAGTAGGGGCAACTCGGCCCGATCAGCCGGCCACGCAACTCCGTCTCGGGTGAGAGGGTTTCCGCATCGGCGAAAACCAGGATCTCCGCCTCGACCGGGCTGAGGCGACGGTCCGCCAAACGCAAGCGCACGATTCGGTTGGGCATCCCTCAGCTCGACTCCGCTTCAATACCAGTCGGTGGGAAACGCGATTCTGCCGGTGACGACGGCGAGCCAGCGGCCAAATCCGAACGCAAAAAACACGACCCAGACCAGGGCCAACATCACCGCGATGCCTCGCTGCCAGGCCGCCACGCGCACGGCCAAGGCCCGTCGGACTGACTCGGGGAATGCAGCCAACAAGCCCAGCCCGAGCAAGATCGGGTGCATGATCAGCCCGAGCGGATGAAAGCTGAGCGCCTGACGCCAGCGACCACGGAACAGGTTCGCCCCGCTGCGGGTCAGCCCACAGCCGGGGCAGGGCGCTCCGGTGGCGTTCTTCCAAGCGCAAAGCTCCACACCCAGGCCCGACTCCGGGGGGATGACCAACACCACCGCGAGGACGATCCAACTCAAACGAATCTGTCGGCTCGCCAGGAATGCCGACAACCACCAGCGGTGTTCCGGCTTGGACCGCACCACTTCCATACCGTCTATTTAACAAGAAAACCCGCACGAGGCGGGCATCTCGTCACCAAGACGGGGTGGGCAGTGCGGCTATTTCGTGCCGCATCAACAACCCGGTTGCTTCAGCCGGTTATTTGAAGTTGCGAAGCCAGGCCTCGAAGGCGGCGGCCTGTGTCGAGACGGTCCGTTTCGGGCCAAGCAGCCGGATCAGGTAACTGCCCTCGGGCGAGATCCACACCGCCGCCAAGAGGCGATAGTCCGGCCGAACTTCGCGCACCGCCGCATCGACCGAGTTCTTCTTCGGATGGTAGGTTCCCTGAATGTCGAGGCACGTCAGGACCGCCTTGCTGTTCTTGATGGTCCATTCCCGAACCGCCTGGTCCTTGGGTAGGCTCGTCGGCAGCAGAAACAGATCCTTCAACTTGGCGATCTGTTCGACGGCGGGCGACGGCGGCAATTTGACGATGACCAACTCGGCGTCTTCCTTGTCGCCGCTGACTCGGCCAATTTGGAATTGATACAGCCGCCCCCGGGTCGCCGCCGGCTCCGCCTTCCACGAACTGGGAGCCGCGGCCGACAGGCCGTCCAGGGTCACCTCGGTGCCCCGCGGCGAATCACCCGCGATCAGAATCAGACAGCAGACAGCAAACACCCGGCGCATAAGCGACTCCCTTCGCTTTGGTGGGACGGAGCATACTCAGGGCTGCCGATTCGGGCAACACCAAGTTTGCCCACCGCCGTCACCGGTCACCAGGATTTACACCCGTCGGCATTTCAGCAAGGAGGTGGTGTTTCAGCAAGGAGGTGGTGTTGGCTTGTCGGTGCCGAGACAGTGAATTGATGCGGAAGGTCGGATGGCTTCTTGCGAATTCATTTCGACCCGTGTCACCGACACGAGCCGGATCTTCCCGCCACGAGCGAGTCGGGGTGACAGGATTCGAACCTGCGACTTCGTGGTCCCAAACCACGCGCTCTAGCCAGGCTGAGCTACACCCCGTTCGTTTTTAGTGTACGGCAGGCTCAAATCTCGGACAATCGACGACGTACTCCCCTCGGCCGCCGCTCGCGGGAGTGACAGGTCGAGCACGGCATCCGCCTCGCTGAGTGCAACGGCCTACCGCCGCAGGACCTCCAGGATCCGCTCGAAGTCGTCGTTCGAGTCGAATTGGAGAATCACCTGCCCTTTGTCCTTGGCTTTCAGCTTGATGGCCACGCGGACAGCCAGCTTTTGCCGCAACTCGTCCTCGATGGCATCGACGTGGGCAGTTCGATCCGGCTCCGGCTCGATCTCCCTCGACCGACCGGCCGCCCGCTCTTGCTTCTGTTGCTTGAGCAATGCCTCCAGGGCGTGCACCGAGAGGCTGTTCGCGATGACCTGCTTCGCCAGGGCAATCTGCTGGCCCGGGTCGGATAAGCCCTTGAGGACTTTGGCATGGCCCAGGGACAAGGCCCCGGTGCGGACGTGATCCTGCACTTCGGCGGGGAGGTTCAGCAGGCCGAGCAGGTTCGTGATCGTCGTGCGGTCCACGCCGATGCGCTGGGCCAAATGCTCATGGGTCATGCGGAACTTGTCGAGGTAGTCGCGAAAGCCGAGCGCTTTCTCGATCGGGTTCAAGTCGCTCCGCTGGATGTTCTCGACCAGGGCCGCTTCGAGGACTTCCTGCTCGTCCATGTCGCGGATGTGGACGGGGACATCGTGAAGTCCGACGAGGCGGGCAGCCCGCAGTCGGCGTTCCCCTGCGATGAGTTGATACCCCCCCTCGAACCGCCGGACAAGCAGGGGGTTCAAGATCCCGTGCTGGCGGATGCTCTCGGCGAGTTGCAAGAGTTCATCGTCGTCGAACGTTTTTCGTGGCTGATGCGGGTTCAATTGGATGGCGTCGACCGGGACGCGCGTGGCGGAGTCGGGTGTGGCATGATGGATCTCGGCGGCCCCCTCGGGGGGGATGCCGAGCAGTGCATCGAGGCCGCGGCCCAAGCGCGGTGGGGACTTCTTCTCCAGCATGGCTCGATTCCTTGTCAGGAACAATTCGGCGCCTGGCCATAGCGAATCGTCCGGTAAATTGCAACGACAATTGAAACGGGACGGATGGGGAAAATCGGGGCGCACGTTCCACGTGGAACGCGACCTGAGTGCGCGGGGTCCGAGGGACCACGCCCGGCGACGTGTTGGGGGCGGTGGATACCTTGGCTCGCTCGGCCTGTCAAGAGATTTCTGCCGAAAAAATTCGCTTCCAACTCGAAGATTTTCCTCTTGCTCGACGTGAAGAAATCGAGTTGAATCTCGCCCGTCGCTGGACCGGAACCCGGCGACAACCACGACCCGCCGGAACGGGTCATCGAGAAGAGGTCCCGATGAATGGATTCATCGCCTGGGGCGGTACGGCACTTCCGCCACGATCTCGCTTCACGCACGTCTCCCAGCTCGATGGGCGAATCCCGCGTCGCGACCGGTTAGATACCCGCTGATGGCGTTCGGACCACGCCGGCAAGTCGGCAGGATCGGCAACCGGAAGGCCCTCGCACTGCCGCGACGGGTTGCCGCCCTTCGGCCGACGCCACCGGTCACCCCTTTCCCCCAACGACAGGAAGAGGCTTATGAGCAAGTATCCGATTCTGATCCGCTGCGACGCCACCGCCACGCAGGGGTTCGAGTCGTTCTACCAGTGCCTGACGTACGCGAATTCGTTGCAGCGACGCCGCCGGGGCATCTACTTTTTGTCGCGGCTGGAACCAGCGACGTTGCTCTCGGCGATTCAAAAAGCCGGACACGACTGGCGCCCGGCCGAGTACCCCCTGGGTAGCGATGAAGACCTGCGAGAGACGATCGGCATGGTGCGGCAGTATCAGGCCGCGGCCCTCATCGTGTGCGACCCGAATGTCACGGGACCGTACCTCGATGCCCTCGCCGACACCGGGACTCAACTCGTCGTCCTCGATCATCAAGCCTTGACGCACTATCCCCGGTGCCTGTTGATCAACACCCTGTTGGGTCCGGGGCGCGATGCTTACGATGCCGCGCCGGGGACGCAGATGTTGATGGGGGCGAGGTATGCCCTGGTTCGGCCCTTCATCCGCCGATTGCGCCCCGTGCGGACTCAGGAACCGCCAGCCCCCTTCCGCGTCCTGGTCGCCCTCGGCGATGACGACTTCCGCGGCCAGGTGCTGGAACGCACCAAACAACTTCTCGCCATCACCCGCCTGAGCAAAGTCGATGTCGTGATCCGGCCGCAACACCCCGGGTTCCACGAACTGATGAGCATGAAAGAGGCCCACCCCGACCGGTTGGATGTCGTCACCGAACCGGCCGACATCAGCCTGCGCCTCAGCCGCTGCCACCTGGCGATCACGAGCGGCGACGGCTGGTCACTGGAGTTGGCCTGCATCGGCGTGCCGCAGATCATCCTGTTGCAGTCGCCTTGGCACATGCTCAATGCCCAGCGGCTCGACGACGAAGAAGCCGCCCAAAACTTGGGCGATTGCGATCACGTCACCGCTGGCATGCTGCGGCAAGCCGTCCAGACTCTCCTCAGCGACCCGCGTGAACGAGCCAAGATGGCCCGCAACGGGAGGAAGCTGATCGACGGCCGCGGCAATGATCGGCTCGTGAACGGCCTGGAGGTCATGCTGCACCGTGCTACGCCCAGCATCGAACAACGGCAGGCAGCGTAGCTCGGGGCCTTACCGGACGTCCGACGCGGGGGTCGGGATGTGTTACAATCACCTCGTCCCGACTCCCCTTCCTCCGGCAGCCCGGCCATGACCAAAGAAGAAGTCTCCGAAATCCTCGACGAGATCGCCACCCTCCTCGAACTCAAGGGCGAGAACCCATTCCGAGCCAACGCCTATCGCAATGCCGGCCGCACGGTCAAGAATCTCCCCGGCGACATCAGCGATCTGGTCCGGCAGGGCAAACTCACGGGCGTCCCCGGGATCGGCTCGACTCTGCGGGAGCAGATCACCACGCTGGTCACCACCGGCCACTTGCCTCTGTACGAGGAGCTGAAGGCCTCGATTCCCGAAGGCGCGTTGCAGATGTTGCGCTTGCCGGGCATCGGGCCGAAAAAAGTACGCGCTTTGCAAGAGGCGGGAATCACCGACCTGGACCAACTCAAGAAGGCGTGCGAGTCCGGCCGGGTCGCCGCCATGAAGGGATTCGGCGAAAAGACCCAGCAGAAAATCCTCGAAGGCCTGGCTTTCCTGGGCGAAGTGGGGCAGCGAGTCCGCATCGACCAGGCGACGCCGATCGCTCGGCAACTCCTCCAAGACATCCGCGGTTTCCCCGGCGTCCGGCGGGCCGAAGTCGCGGGCAGCTTACGCCGGAGGCGCGAGACGGCCAAAGACATCGACATCGTGTGCAGCGGCAGCAATCCGCAAGCGATCCTCCAGGCGTTCGCCTCGCTCCCCATCGTGCGGCAGGTGGTCGGTCAGGGCGAGACCAAGTGCAGCGTCGTCCTCGAACAGGTTGTCGACGGCCATCGCGTCGTCCTCAATGCCGACCTGCGGGTCGTCACCGACGAACAATACCCCGCGGCACTTGTCTATTTCACGGGCAGCAAGGAGTTCAACATCAAGCTGCGCCGTCGCGCGATCGCCCGGGGGTGGAGCTTGAACGAATATGAACTGAACGACGGCCAGAAAGCGATCCCGTTACGCGATGAGGCCGACCTTTTCGCCGCTCTGGATCTGGACTTCATCCCCCCGGAACTACGAGAGGACACGGGCGAAATCGAGGCCGCGGACCGCACGGTTCGACCTCGATCGACCCGACTGCCCCGCCTCGTCGAAGTGAACGACATCCGCGGCGTCTTGCACAATCACACGAACTACAGCGACGGGTCGGCCACGTTGGCGGAGATGGCCCAAGCCGCCCGCGAACTCGGCTTCGAGTACCTGGGCATCGCCGATCACTCGCAATCGCTGACGGTCGCCCGGGGACTTTCACCCGAACGTGTCCGCGAGCAATTTGCCGAGATCGATGCCCTGAACAAGAAGTTCCGCGGCTTTAAGCTGCTCAAAGGATGCGAGGTCGACATCCTGCCGGATGGCTCGCTCGATTATCCCGACGATCTGTTGGCGGAGTTCGACTATGTGGTGGCCAGCGTCCATACGCATTTTGGCCAGAGCGAAGAGCAGATGACCGAGCGGATCTGCCGAGCCGTCCAGCATCCCCTGGTGACGATACTCGGTCACGTCACCGGTCGCTTGTTGCTGCGGCGGGAGGGCTATCGGGTCAACCTGGACC
>JAOAAM010000634.1 GCA_026418875.1 Gemmataceae bacterium
GGTCTCGTGGGCTCGGAGATGTGTATAAGAGACAGAGCGATCCTCCAGCGGCGAGGAATTCGCGGAGGCCGACCTTTCGTTCGGCAAGTTCGTCAACGCCCATCGCAACGCATTGGCTCGCCCCCGAGTGCTGTCTCGCTCGTCTCGAGTCGCGCGATAACTGGGGCACATCGTCCCGCCGTGGGTCTTGCGGCACGCTCCAGAGCCGTTGCAAAGTTCGATCGAGCGGTAAAAACCTTCCTGTGCCGAGTAATCGTAGATCGTCGGAAGCGAGAGCGGCAGGGTGGTGGGGTAGCGAAGATTCTCGGTCATGGCCGGGGAATCGACGATTTTCCCCGGATTCAACAGGTTATGGGGGTCAAACGCCCGCTTGATCTCTCGGAACGCCTCGTAGAGCTTTGGGCCAAACATTTTGCGATTCCATTCGCTTCGTGCCAATCCATCGCCGTGCTCGCCAGAGAGAGAACCGCCGAACTCCAGCACCAGGTCGGTCACCTCTCCGGCGATGCGTCGCATCAAATCACGCTCGGTGGGGCGATGCAGGTCGAGCAGCGGTCGGATGTGCAAGCACCCTACGCTGGCATGCCCGTAAAACGCCCCGTCCGTTCCATGCCGACGAAGGATGTCGCGGAACCGAACGGCGAATTCGGGGAGTTTGGCGGGGGCGACGGCGCAATCCTCGACGAATGTCACGGGTTTTCGGTCGCCCGGCATCCCGTAGAGCAGCGGCATTCCCGCCCGCCGCAAGGCCCAAAGCCCCTCGCGCAGTCGTGGCTCCAACGCCACCGTGCAGCCGACTAATCCCGGCGTTCCCTGCATCCGGCGGTACAAATCGTGGACCCGGCACGAGACTTCGGCATCGTCCTCGCCGCTGAATTCCACCATGAGCAGCGCCGCCGGACGACCCTGAATGGCCGCAGCCGCCTCCCGCACGCTCGTCTGCCTTCTCGCCAATTCGATCAGCAACTCATCGAGCAATTCCACGGCCGAGGGTCGATATTCGAGGCATAGCAGCACCGCATCCAATGCCGCTCGCAGCGATTGAAACTGCGGCACCAACAGGCCCCGACTCCGAGGCAGCGGCACCAATCCCACTTCGGCCTCCACGACGACGGCCAACGTCCCCTCGCTGCCCACGATCAACTCGCTCAGGTTTCCTCGCCCCGAAGCGATCGTGTCCAGGTTGTAGCCGCTGACACGACGCAGGATCTTTGGAAAGCGTTGCTCGATCTCGCCGCGATGGGCATTGACGATCCGTCGCACCTCGCGGTAGATCCGCGCCTCAAGAGTGTGTCCCTCGGATCGGCGGTCCCAACCGACCGGGCCAAGCGGAGCGAATTCCGTGACTTTTCCGTCGGAAAGCACCACCTTCAACCGTCGAACGTGGTCGATGGTCTTCCCGTACCAGATGGAGCGAGCTCCGGCGGAATTGTTCCCGATCATTCCGCCCAGGTTGGCTCGATTGGCGGGGGCCACATCCGGGCCGAATGCCAAACCGACAGGTGCCAACGCCCGGTTGAACTGGTCGAGCACGACTCCGGGCTGGACAATGGCCCGCCGCGATCCGGGATCGATCTCGATAATGCGGTTGAGGTATTTGCTGCAATCTAGAATGATCCCGGGACCGATGGCCTGACCCGACAAACTCGTGCCGCCCCCCCTCGCCGTGATCGGGACTCTGGCCTCCAACGCGATTTGGACGGCAGCAATCAAGCCCTCGACGCTACGGGGGATCACGACTCCGGCAGGCAGGATCTGGTAGATGCTGGCATCGGTGGAATATAGACGCCGGGTCGGTTCGTCGAAGCGTACTTCGGCATCGGCGTGCCGGGCCAGGTAACGCCTCAGTTGCGCGAGATGCACGTCGGAAAAATCGAACATGCGCTCAGTATACCGGAGCCGTGGGGAGGGCTCTCACTCAAGCACGCCCGACGGCGAGGCAGATCGACGCGGGATTCGGTGCGCAGCCGCAAGCTCGCCGTTGCTGCCGACTGCCGCTTCACACTTCCCCAAGTCGCCTCAGCCACGCAAACCGATCGGTGCCGGCGACCGGGAGAAATCAAACGGCGGTTCCACGAACTCCTCACTTTCGTTGCGGTCGTGGAACACGAGCAGGATGCGAGCGCGGCCCAAGGCGGTGAATTTCGGTTCGGGGTAGGTCTTCGACTCGAAGGGGTTGTCGAACTGGAAGTCGTAAAGTAGCACTTTCGTGCCGTGAAGACCGGTGAAGTGCAGGTCCTCGGCAGGCCGGCCCGGCTGTTTGTCGTGAAGTTCAAAAATCCGTCGCAAGACTCGGGCCAAGGGTCGGAACGCCACGCTGTCCTCGACAAAAATCAAGTCGATGCTCAAACTACGAAACACCCGGTGCGCCAGGTGGCGGGACAGGTGGGGCAACGCTCGGTGGTAAGGCGGCCCGACGTTGTCGTGGACCATGTGACCGTCAAAAGGTTCCGGTTCCGGCTCATCGCGCCGCAACCCGTTCCACAACATCCGATGCGGGGCGAGCCAGAATCCATGACCGTTGCGGTATTTTCGCCGCTTGGCCACCTTGAACATTCGCTCCAAACCATCGATCAACCTTCGCCGACCCTGGATATCGCTGCGTCGTACGAGCCGCTCTCGAACCATCGGATCATCCAGGTCGTCGAGCGAGACGCACAGGGGCCATTCCGGATCGAGTTCACGGGCGGTGGATTGGTCCGCCGTCGTCAGGCGAATTTGCACGGCGCAGGGG
>JAOAAM010000640.1 GCA_026418875.1 Gemmataceae bacterium
AACTCCACCTGACTCCATGCGTCGTTTCAGGATTCTTATGGAAGCCGGCGTCGCTCTCAACGGGGGAAGCCAGTCGGGGCCGGCCGGAGTGGCCGCGGGTTCTTGTCGGTGAAGGTCGGGTGGGTTAGCATGCGCCCGAGGTCGCACGGGGAGATTTTTGATTGGACGGTCAATCGCCCGAAGTGTCCGCTCCGTCATAAAGGTAGTGTCATGAGCGAAGTCGGCGCCACCCCGATGGCGGGACGGACACCCAACGAGAAGGCGGCAGTGCCGGCCGAGACCCTGTTGCTCCGCGCCTTCCAGGATCACCGGGACGAACTTGTCAGCACGCTGATGTTTCTGCTGGGCAACGCGGAGGATGCACAGGATGCCGCTCAAGACACCTTCTTGAAATGCTGGCGAAACCGTGCCGAGGTGGCCCAAATCCACAATCTCCGGGCTTGGATATTTCGGATCGGGTTGAACACGGCCCGCGACATGCAACGCTCCGGATGGAGTCGGAAATCGCGCCCGTTGGCAGGAGATGAGCTGATGTACACGGCCCGCGACGTTCCTCCGGCGAAAGCGCTGGAGGATCAAGAAGCCCTCGAGCGGCTTCGGCTTGCGATTCTGGAACTGCGTACCGAGGAAAAAGAGGTTTTTCTCCTCCGGCAGAACGGCGGATTCACCTACGAGCAAATCGCCGAAATGCGGTCCGCCCCCGTGGGGACTGTGAAAACCCAAATGCGTAGCGCCCTGCAAAAATTGCGAAAAATCCTGACCTGACCGAGGCGCCAGCCCCGACTTCGTGACACTCCTGGGAGGGGAGGAAGCGAACGATGATAACTCCCGAACGCTTCGACGAATTGATGCTCGATTTCGCCTATGATTTGCTGGACGAGACGGAGTCTCGGGCGGTCCAGGAATTCCTCGCCCAGCACCCGGAGGCCCAAGCGCGTCTGGAGAAGACGCGGGAACTTCTGGCCTTGGCCGCGAAGCAGCCATTCCCCGGCGTGACGTTTAGCCCACCGAAGGCCGATGCCCCCTCGCCGTCCCAGTCCGTTCCAAGGCGAGCGGCAGCCACTCGGCCCTGGCGATGGGTGCGATGGCTGGTCGCCGCTGTCGTCTTGCTCGGTGTTCTCGTCGGTGGCCGTCCGCTCGTGCGGTTCGGTCGAAGTTATATCGAAGCCGATATGGCTCACCATGTCGCGGCGGAGAAGAGAAATGCCATCCTCCACGAGCGCAAGGCCCTGACCGACCCAATCGAACAAGAGCAAACCCAGCTTCACGCACGGGCCAGGGAAATTCGCAACGAAATTCAAGAATTGATGGCCCAGCAGCAGGAGCGGTTTCGATCGCTCGACGAAGAAATTGCGAACCAATCATTGATCCTCGAAGTGTCCGGGCCGGAGGCGATTCAGCCCGGGGCACCGAACCACTTCCAAATCGCCACATTGGGTCGTGCCCAGCGAAATCCGGTGTCGGCGAAGCTGCACATCCGCGTGTTGGGCGAGGAGCAGCGGGTGCTGTACGAGGAAAAGGACGTTGTCAGCCAGGGCATCTACACGCTGCATTTGCCGCCCGACCTACCCGTCAAAGTCAACACACCGGTCGCGCTCGACATCACGGCCTCGGGTCAGGGACAGGTGCGAGGCGAGTTGACCGAGCGACTCTCATGGGCGGCACCGAGGTATGTCACTCATCTGGCGACCGACAAGCCGTTGTATCAACCAGGCCAGACGGTGTACTATCGGTCGCTAACGCTGAACCGATCCACCCTTCAACCACCGGACGAAGACTTCCACTTGGTGTTCACAATCACCAACCCGGCGGGGGCCGAGATTCATCGGTTGGAGGGAACCACTCAACTCGTGAAGTTGGCCAACGATGCTGAAGCGAAAAAGCTGCTCGGTCCCGATCAGAAACCGATTCGCGGTGTGGGAGTCGGCGAATTCACCATTCCGGAAGACGCGGAGGGTGGCGAGTACACCCTCACGGTGTCCGAAGCACGGAATCGCTTCCCCCCGGAGTCCCGGAAGCTGCTGGTGAACCAATACACGCCGGATCGACTGGAAAAGGAACTGAATTTCCATCGATCGACGTATGGTCCCGGCGACGAGGTGATCGTCCAATGCAAGGTTCGTCGGGCCGGAGACAATGGGCCGGTGCAGGGAATCCAAGTGGCGTCCGCCGTGGCCCAAATTGATGAGCATGGAGTCGTCGCGGCCCCACTCGGTCCAATCGACGCGGCCGGGCGCGTGAGTCTGCGGTTCGAGATTCCCAAGAAATTGGAACGGGGACGCGGGGCATTCACCGTCACCTTCACCGATGGCGGTGCGGTGGAGTCGATCCAGAAGCCGATCCCGATCCTGCTGAAGAAAGTCTTTGTTGAATTCTTCCCCGAAAGCGGCGAATTGGTGGCGGGTGTTCCCAACCGTGTCTACTTTCAAGCCCGAACGACTCTGGATCGACCGGCCCAGATCCGAGGCCGACTGGTAAACTCGAAGGGCGAAGCCGTCGCGGCTGTGGAGACATTGAGCGACGACTCAGAATCCGGCGCGAATCAAGGTCTGGGAGTTTTCAGCTTCGTCCCGACGGCGGGCGACAAGTACGAATTGCGCATCGATTCCCCAGCGGGTATCGAGGAGCCAATCCCGCTGTTATCGGAGCGGATCCAAATTCGGACGGACACCGTGGCGATGAGTTGTCCCGAGGGAGTCACCACCGAGCCGCAGCCTTTGCCGGTCGAATTGCACACGGTGAAGCGGCCGCGGCAGTTGCTGGTCGGAGCGTATTGCCGGGGCATGTTGCTGGAGCATCAGCGGGTGCGGGTTGAGCCGGGACAACCGGCCCGTGTCGCGTTGAAGCTGCCTGAAAGCGTCGGCGGCGTGGTTCGCGTCACGGCATTCGAGGAACAACCTGGCGGTGGCGGCCGAGCCGTGCTCATCCCTCGCGCTGAACGCCTGGTCTATCGGCGATCGGCCCGGAAAC
>JAOAAM010000723.1 GCA_026418875.1 Gemmataceae bacterium
CGAATAACCTGAAGCAGATCGGCTTGGCGATCCATAATTTCCACGATGTGAACAACGGAAAGCCTCCCGCGTGGCAGTATGAGCCGCCGCAACCGCCGACCCGGCCGACAGCGACAGCGGTCAGCTGGGGATTCACGATCCTGCCGTTCATTGAACAGGAGGCGCTCTACCGACAGTATGACCTGAACCAGAATCTGTACTTCGCACAAAACCAGGCCGTCGCGATGACGCCGTTGAAGGTCTTCAAATGCCCGAGCACGCCGGACAGTGAGAGGATGGTGGAGTTGCAGATTCCGCCGAACGTCCTGCCGGGGTTGCCCGGCGGAGTCTTCCGCGGTGCTCCGAGTGATTATTCCGTGACGACTGGAATTCGCAACTGGTGTTTGTTCATGGGCACGCCGTGCGATCCGCCGGACCATGGCATGCGGTGGGGTGTTCTCCAGCCGTGGTCGTCGAACTCGGCCGTGGCGACGGCGATGGGCATGCGTCGTTTCACCCTCCCGACCATTCAAGACGGGACGAGCAACACGTTTATGATCTCCGAGGTGGCTGGAACCCACGAGGTGTACAACCGCCGTCGGCAGCGAATCAGTCCGCTGCCCAGTGTGCCGATCCCCATCCTGGCGTATTCTTACGGCGGTGGCTGGGCCAATCCGTACAACGGTGAGAATTGGCTCTCCGGCTCGCCCCTCGACGGCAACAATCCGCATACCCCGGCCGGTTCGTTCGGCCCCTGCCTCATCAATTGCTCAAATTACAACGGACGTGGGTTATACAGCTTCCACTCGGGCGGCGTGAATGCTCTGTTCGCCGATGGTAGCGTGAAGTTCCTCAACGAGAGCATGCCGACCCGGCAGATTGCTTTCGGCATCACCGCGATGGGCGGCGAAATTTTCCAACATGATTGATGACTTGCTTCAGGGCAGGGCGGTCCTGCCACGGTCACAGAGCCGTGGGAGGATCGCCCTTCTTCTTGACCCCGGAGGTTTTTCTGACATGCGCAAGGGCGCACTTTTCCTCAGCTTGATACTCGTGGTTGCCCTGACGGGATGTGCCAAGGACGATTTGCGGAAAACGTATCCTGTGACCGGTTCATTGACGATCGATGGTCAACCAGCCGAAGCAGGGGTCCTCGTCTACCTCCATCCCAAGTTCCAAGAGCAGGATAAATACCCCATCCATCCGAAGGGGGAGACCGACGCCACCGGCGCGTTCCAGATCACAACCTACAACAGTAACGACGGTGCTCCTGAAGGTTCGTACCTGATTACGGTGGAGTTCCCGCAGCGGCTCGGGCTATCCCCGCATTTTGGCGGCGATCTATTCGGTGGAGCCTTCTCCAATAAGGACGCCAACCAAAGTAAGCCCGAGTTTCAAGTGACCGTCGGGCCGCAAGGGGCGACGATCAAGCTCGACTTGAAGCTCACTCCAGCGCAACGCTCGGCCTTCGAGGCGGCCAAGAAGAAAGCCGCCGACGGTGCCATGCAGGGCGGCTTTAATCTGAAGGGGAATTGACCGAGCCAAATCGGTCGAGGGACCGCCGGCGGCCGACACCAATCGGATCGGCCGCTCTCCTCCTGTCGCCTCTGGCATCACTTCGCCCTGGGTGAGTTCGCGATGACCGGGGGCGATCGGTTAACAGCCGTCAGCGACCCGAACTTGATGCACTCAGCCTATGGGAACTGCCTCTTGGTGATCCTTCATCGCGCCTTGTCCCGCGGCGAGTTCGCCTTGAATGCGTGTGATTTGGGTTCGGAGTTGACGCAGGTGTTCGAGGCAGCGTTCCACGTCGGCGGCGACCGGCGCGTCCTGTGCGGCCAAATGGATTGACGCATTTTCGAGGATGCCCTCCGCCTCGTCGGCCGTTTCGTCAAGTTCTGCCGCGAGGGCCACGACACGCCGTGCCGTCGGTTCGCCGTCGGTCGACTGAGATGAGGCAGTTTGGGCAGGAGTTTCCGTTGGTGCCGGGGCAGGCCAGGTGCGGAAGAGCAGATACGAGGCACCCAAGGCCGCCACCATGGCTGCGAGCAGAGCCAAGGCGGTGAGGCTGGCGGAGCGGCGAGCGGCGGCGACACGGGAGTCCAGCCTTTGGGACCAATCCGACAGGGATTGATCGGCCCGTTGCAACTCCAGTTGGATTGCCTGCTCGGCCTCGCGGATCAGGGCAACAGCGGTGCTTTCCTCGACCGGGACCGGATCGCGTAAAACATCGCTTTCCAGTTTGCGGAGAAATTCGGCACGAGTCCCCGCAAGCAAGTCTTCCGGCAACAACGTCTGCCGTGACTCCAGCCGCCCGAGCAAGCGGCTGATGCGGCTTTGCATCTCCCGCTCGAAGCGACGAGATCGTGCCGCATGACGGAGGGCGAACGCGGTCTGCGCGAGGTCATCCACGTCCGCCACCAGAACGGCCAGCGATTGCACCTCCGGTTGTTGGCGAGCAGCCGCGGCTGCCAACTGGCGTAAGGGATTGAGCAGCTCGCTCGCATGTTCGGCGTAAACGGCAAATTCCCCGGCTTGGGCCCAAGTCGGGATTCCCCGTCGGATGTTCTCCCAATCCGAGCGCAAGCTCGTGACCATCTGCCGCGACTCGTCGAAACCTGGCTGGCAAACCGTGGTTTCGAGCGACTTCAGCAAGGCCTCGACCTGATCGGCTTGCTGTTTCAATTGAACGCTGTTGACGCGACCGGTCCCTGCGACCCACTCCCCGGCGTTGCGGCGATATTCCAACAGCGGCTCGATGACACGTCGGGCGGCGATGAAT
>JAOAAM010000735.1 GCA_026418875.1 Gemmataceae bacterium
GACGGCGATCCTCGGAGGAACAGCCCCGCGCCCAACGAAATCCAGCCCGTCGTCTCCACCTATCATCATCCGAACCCTCGGCACGTTCCGCTTCGATGTGCGTGACATGCTCGCAGAGTTCGAGTCCCCGCCCGAGAATGGCTTGGGGCGTTGCCCTGTTTCGGTCGCCCGACGGATGCCAACTGGCTTGGAGGAGTTGTCGTGCCAGACGCTGCGGATTGCCTTTTCCCGGGCCTCGCGTGAGGCCACGCCGCTGGGTCCCTCGACAGGAACTCGCCCCGGCTTCAAGATCGGGGAAATTCGTGCCGTCGGCGCTCCCATCACACTTCATTCAGCACCCGAGAAACTCCAGGCCCACGGTCGCACGTTCATCGTCCGGCCAGAGCTTCGGCAGGTGACACTCCAAGGCCAACCGGCGACCATCATGAAAGAAGGCCAACGCCTCGAGTGCCCCGAGATCACCCTGTGCCAACCCGACGACACAACCTCCCCTGGCCCAACCTGCCTTGCCACGGCACCCGGTGCCGGACGCTTGACTTTGCTCGACCCCACGGACCAACGGCAACTCGACATTGATTGGAAACGTGAATTGCGGGTCGAGAGAGAGGGTGGTCGAGATCGCTTTCGCCTCGTGGGCGATGTGCACGTCGATGATCCCGCTGGCCGACAAAGGCTTTTTGGCGAACAGATGACACTCACCTTCCGCCCCAACACAATCGCTGATCGATCGGAAGCAGCCGAGAGCGACTCGCGCGTGTTGGTTTCAGCGAATCTCGAGACAATCGAAATTGCGGGCCGGGTTCGGGCACAAACGGAAGAACTCGTGATCGACCAAGCCCACCAGGTTCGGCTTTCGTTTTACGAGCAAATCCGACCGGGTCTCCAATCTGCCGACTCAAATGCCACGGTGGCGGTGGCACCGGCTACCGCCGAAAAGGTGGGCGGCCCTGCTGTTGCCGCAGCGGGGCTTGGCAAAAGTCCGTCGCGGCGGCGAGATCGCCCTCCCCTTCACCTGCGGGCCGAGACCATCCAGACGCATTTACGTCGAGCCGATTCTCAATTCGAGTTAGAGCGGGTCGAGTGCCGAGGCGAGGTCGGATTGTCCCAGCTTGGTGCCGCGGAACAGAGTGAGAACCTCAGTGTCCAGGCCAACGCGATGGTCCTGCACCACACTCCCGACGGCGACCTTCTGCAACTCTTCGGCCGAGCCGATCAGCCGGCACGGGTGACCGTCAACGAATTGTCGCTCTCCGGGCCGAGAATCGACTTCGACCCACGGGACAACCGGGTGGAGATCAATGGTGCCGGCCAGGCGGAAATCCGCGTCGGCACCAATCTCCGCGGTGAGAAACTCGGCGAACCAACATCCGTCACCATTCGATGGCAAGGCGGGATGGAGTTCCGTGCCAATCGCATCAGTTTCGAGGGGGACGTGCTTGCCCAACAGGAATCCTCTCAAGCCAGGGATCGAAGCACGGATCGTGAACAGAACCAAGTGACTTGCCAGCGACTGGATGTTTATCTCGACCGAACCGTCTCGTTAAACAATTGGCCGCCCAAAAGTTCAGAACGCCACGGGACGAATCCCGACAAACCGAAAATCCGAAAAGTCGTGTGTCATCCCGGGACACAACGCGGGATCGTGGTACCCGTGGAGTTGTCGGGACGTTTGGAGCGAGATGGGAAGGTCCAGCGGATGCAGCGAATCCGTGCCGCGGAGTTGATTTTTGACAACGATGCTGGCGAGTTGATTGCCCAGGGTGATGACGGA
>JAOAAM010000746.1 GCA_026418875.1 Gemmataceae bacterium
GCCATTAGCCACCCGGTGGCTGCCGATAGCATCAGACCGGAGCGGAAATGCCCAGCCGCCACGTACAGATTCTCGAATCCCGGCATCCGACCAAGATGCGGATGCCCCCGGCGTGCCTCGGGGCGCAGCCCCGACCAGGTCATCTCGATGTCGGCCCCTTCGAGATCGGGGACCAGACGGTAGGCAAAGCGTCTCAGTCTTTCGACGGCCTCGGTGGTGTTGCCTTTGTGGAATCCCACGTCTTCTTCGGTGGATCCAATGAGGATTCGCCCGTCCAGCCGGGGAACCAGATAGTCCAATCCATGTGAGATGATCCGTCGTAGCAGCGGTTTTGTTGGACGAATCAGGACGATTTGACCGCGGATGGGCCGAATTTGCAAGCCGCATCCTAGGGGCGCTATCAACTCGTCGGTCCATGCTCCGGCAGTGATGAGGAAGCGCTCCGCAGACCAAACCATTTGACCGGCCCGGACCGATTCGACTCGATTGTCCCGGTGGACCCATTCCGTCACCGGCGAGTACTCGACTAATTCGACACCGAGCCGACGGCAAGCGGACACCAAAGCGGCGAGGTGCCGGGGGTTCCGCACCTGAGCCATCTCGGGCAGGAAGTAGCCGTCTTCGATGCCCGCGGCGAGGTGAGGCTCTAGACGGCGCAACTCGTCGGCGTTCAACCGGCGAAATTCGATGCCCTCGGCCCGCCACAGTTCGACCGTCGCATCGGGAATTCCCGAAACCAACTCGATGCCGCCACAGACGCGGAACTCGTTGTCGATGCCGGTGATTCCCCGTAGATCCGCGGACAACTTTGGGAGCAGTTCGACACTGAGCCGGAGCAGCCGGGTCATCGGCGTTTTGGCGGTGGTTCTGGCGGCTGGCGGAATGATCCCCGCGCCCGCCCAAGAGGACTCCCGAGCCAAGGGGCCGCGCTCCAGCAGAGTGACGCGCCGGTTCATGTCGTGCCGCAGGTAGAAGGCGGTGGTCAGACCGATCACACCACCGCCGATGATCAGCACGTCGGGGGAAGTTGCCATGGGAGCTTTCTGCACCAGCGGCAAAAGGGACGCGCTCAACCCAATCCGTAAAACTTGAGCGCGTTGTCGTGGAACAAGCGGCGTTGCTCACTCTCCGGCCGTGACGATACGATTTGGCGCAACGCCTCAACCCACTGTCGCAGCGATGCCGTCAAAGTGCAAACCGGCCAATCGCTGCCGAACATCACTCGATCTGGACCGAACACGTCCAGCGTGTGATGGATGATCGGCGCTAGTTGCTCTGGCTGCCAAGAGTCGGGCGGGGCCGAAGCAATGATCCCCGATATTTTCGCCACGACATTTTTGCGTCGGGCCAACTCGGCGATGTCCCTTCGCCAAGGCTCATGATTCTTCTTCTTGACGTCCTCATTGCCGCAGTGATCGAGGATGAAACGGGTATCGGGACAAGCGTCCAAAAGTTTTGCAGCATCGCTCAGTTCGTCGGAACGCATGCACAAATCGAAGCTCAGCCCCATGTCCCCCAACGCTCGGATCCCTGCGATAAACGCATCGGTC
This sequence comes from Gemmataceae bacterium, assembly GCA_026418875.1. Taxonomy (GTDB): domain Bacteria; phylum Planctomycetota; class Planctomycetia; order Gemmatales; family Gemmataceae; genus CAKZUU01. Next base: position 1,551 of record JAOAAM010000746.1, read on the forward strand.
AAGCAATGACCGCGGGGTGTGCTCGGAACGTGCAACACTCGCCGCACTCCCTTGACGTAGTGGTTGTTGCGGAATTGCTTGAGGTACTCGCGGAACTGCGGATGGTCGGGACGACCTGAGACGACGGCGGCCACCGTGACGGTCTTTCCGCTGCGGCACAACTCGGTCAGCGCGTCCACCTCGGCTTGCTGCTGATCTTCCGCCACGTCGACTTCCATGTACACCGCCTTGACGATGTTCAGCCCCGCCGCGGCTCGGTGGTAGTCCTCCGGGGTGAAGCTCCGATTCAATGGCGATGCTTCCGTCACCCACGGCAAACGAAAGCGGGAGAGATCCCACAGATGCTGGTGGGTGTCGATGATGGGGATGGATTTTTCCTGTGCTTGCAAGATGCCGGTGGCGGCGGCGGTGGCGGCGGCGGCTGCCGCACTCGCTGCTGAGATCAGAACGTCGCGTCGGGTCATTTATGCCTCCCGAGTCGGGTCTCTGGATGAACTCATCTGGACGGCAAATCCGTTCTGGATTATGGCGGTGCCATGTTGGAGTC
>JAOAAM010000806.1 GCA_026418875.1 Gemmataceae bacterium
CGTCACGGCAGTTTCTCGGAGAGGACAAGCCATCGCCCCGCGATTCATCCTACGGCAAGATCGTTTGCTCTCGATCGGGTCCTACGGAAATAATCCGCACGGGTCGTCGAAGTTCTTCGGCGATCCGATCGACATACCGTCGAGCCGCTGCCGGCAGCTCGGCGATGCGACGGACCTGCGTCAATTCTTCACCATACCACCCAGACAAGCGTTCGAGAACAGGCTTCGCCTGTTCCAACAAACGTGCATCGGCGGGAAATTCCTGCACGCGCTCACCCTGCACCTCGTAGGCCGTGCAAATGGCGATCTCCGGGACGCAACTGAGCACGTCGAGCAGGGTGACGGCCAATTCGTCCACGCCACCGACCTCGGCCGCATAACGCAGCGCCACCAGGTCAAGCCACCCGACCCGGCGGGGCCGACCCGTCACCGTGCCGTACTCACGCCCCTTCCGACGAATCGCCTCGCCGAGTCCGTCGGGGCCGTCGGTCAGCTCCGTTGGAAACGGCCCTCGCCCCACCCGAGTCGTGTAAGCCTTCACCACTCCGAGGACGCGTGTGAGACGGCGGGCCGGCAAACCGCTCCCCGACCAGATGCCCGCAGGCGAACTGTTGGAACTGGTGACGTAAGGGTACGTGCCGTGATCAATGTCGAGCAGGCTGCCCTGCGCCGCTTCAAAAAGGATGCGTTTGCCATGTTGCAGCGATTTCCGCAGGAAATGAGCGGTGTCGTGGACGTGGGGCCGGAGCGCTTCGCCGTAACCGAGATATTCCTGAGCCAGTGCGTCGGCGTCGAATTTTTTGGCCTCCTTGCCTGCCGCCAACGCTTCGATCCAACGGTTCTTCCGCGGGACGATCATCCGCAAACGATCACGGAGGTATTCCGGCACGAGCAGGTCGCCGACGCGAATGCCGCAGGTTCGCCCGACCTTGTCTTGGTAACACGGCCCGATGCCGCGACCGGTCGTGCCGATGGCACCTCCGCCATCCGTTTCGCTCAGCCGTTCTTCCTCCATGTGATACGGGAAGACGACGTGAGCACGATCGCTGAGCAATAGATTCGTGCCGACGGGGATTCCCGCCTCACGGAGTTGCGAGACCTCTTCGATGAATCGGGGAGGGTAAATGACCACGCCGTTCCCGATGAGCGACGTCAGTCGCGGGTTCAGAACACCCGACGGCAAAAGCGACAGTTTGAATGAGCGCCCCCCCCGGACGATGGTGTGTCCCGCGTTCGCACCGCCGTTGTACCGCACCACGATGTCATGGTCCTCGGCGAGCGGATCGACCAGCTTGCCCTTCGCCTCGTCGCCCCATTGCAGGCCCACGACACAAGTGCATGTCCCCGTCGCCGTGGCCTCCGGGGCCGTCGCTGAAGATGACATCATGATTGCCCGAAATTGAAAAAGCCTTGAGCCGCCTTAACGTTAGAAATCGACCCAATGCGAGTCAAGACACGTGAGGAATCGCGGCTTTTCCTTCAGCATCCCGAGGCTATCGTCTTCTCCCTACCACGAGCCGCTTCGTTGACTCCCCCACGGGGAATTCATTACACTATGGCCAAAGTCCCGCCTGCCGCCTTCCTGCCCGGAGAATCCATTATGCGTCACCTCAGTCGTCGTGAGTTCATGCAATACTCGGCCAGTGCGGCCTCGCTGTTGTCCTTGGCGGCCCGAGTCGGATCCGCAGAACCC
>JAOAAM010000018.1 GCA_026418875.1 Gemmataceae bacterium
TGCATGTGCAGTTGATCGGGCCGGACGGCACGCTGTTGGCCGAACGATTTCGGGGAGACCGCGAATGACTCGCTCGCTTGTCATTGGCATCGGGAATCCACTGCGGGGAGACGATGGCTTGGGGCAGGCGGTGGTCGAGAAGTTGTCGGCGTCCGGGTTGGATGCCGACGCCCTCGCCGTCCACCAGCTGACGCCCGAGTTGGCCGAACCGATCAGCTCCGCCGGCACCGTGGTGTTTGTCGATGCGGCCCACGACGAGCCACCCGGTAAAGTCAATTGCAGCCGCATCGCCCCGGCACTTGGCGACGACGACCCCGCCCTGTCGCATCACCTCGGCCCCGCCACCGTGCTCAGCCTGGCCGAAAAGTTGTACGGCCATTGCCCTGCCGCCTACATCGTCACCACCGGCGGCGATCAATTCGAACTCGGGGCCTCGTTGTCGCCCCCGGTTCGACTTGCCGTGCCCGAAGTGCTTCGCGTGGTTCAACATCTGTTGCAAAACGGCACTGAAAACCGCACGAACGGCACCCCGAGCGCAAATTTCAGTGAAACGCCAATCCTCGATTGAAACCCACCCCTTGCTGCCGCTTGGCAAGTGCCATACAATTCGAGAGTCAGAACCAAAGGGGGCGTAGCTCAATTGGTTAGAGTACCGGACTGTCGATCCGGTGGTTGCGGGTTCGAGTCCCGTCGCCCTCGCTTTCGCTGACCTCCAATATCCGTCCGAGCCGCATCTGTCCGGCTGGCAGTTTCTTACATCTTGTCCCATCCTTGTAGTGCGAATGCCAGCCATTTCCTTGGCAACAGTCCGTTCGCCCGACGATTCGTCCGTCATCGAACCGAACAACGTGCAGACAGACCGCCGTTGCCGACCTCTCTGATTAAGCAGCCCGCCGTGCGGTCATCTTTTTCCCACCATCCACGAACACGGCACTTTTTCCATCATTTCATCATTTCCCACCGTTTCAGCTCCACTCGGGTCCCGCGAAGCCAGCACCCAGTTCGATGGAGCAGCCTCCCGACCCGTACCAAATTCCAGTGTTGGATGCCGCGGGCCGAAGTCAAATGCTCCCACCGAGAATCGCCTCCGTTCGTTTCGGAGGCTAGAGGCAAGTACGAATTGGGAGTAGGACCAATTGCTGCACTCGTCCAAATGCATGACCGATATGCGTGGTGATTCGCGTCAAACCATGAGCCATCGGCTCCAGACATCCGCCCACCGCTGTGCCTAACGCAATGACGACGAGCGAGCCGGCCGCTGACTATTAGCCGCAGTTTTGACGGCGACTCTTGCTCCGAGATTTGCACCATCGCCGACCGCCCCTTTGCGTGGGTCGAAACCGCCTCAGTCTGACCGTGGTAGCGTCGCAAGGATCAACCAAATGCTTCATTCAGACAAGCACGCGGCGAAGACGTGCTTTCAACTATGTAGATTGTCTCGCAACGATTGTTTACAAAAACGGCGAAGGACACTTGCGCCAAAAAAATGCCTTGGAGAACAGATGAAGGTATCGGGCCACCATTGGTTTGCGAGAAAATTCTCGGTTGAAGTTCCGACGTGGGTTTTTGCCATCCCCGACTTCGGTGTTGACTTTCTGTCCATTGGGTGGCCTCGGCAGGTCGAGTCGGTGTGAGGATTTCCTGAATTATGTCTGTTGCCGGCATTTTGGCGGTTATGATCGCCTCATAACGTCAGGAGGAGGACATAAGGTATGTTTCACGGCAGGGAGTTCCTATGGATGTTGGCCGTGGTTTTCCTCGCTGGGCCGGATAGCCAAGATGATTCATGCCGACCTAGTGACGCAGAACGTCAGGTACGCCGTAGTCCACACAACGAGGGTCAAGCGGCGGCTGAAAGTTCCGAGCGACTGTTGAAGTATGCTCCCGCACCGGTGGACAATCCATTAAAAGGACTAGTGCCC
>JAOAAM010000061.1 GCA_026418875.1 Gemmataceae bacterium
CCGGTCGGGAAACCGCAATCGGCCCCAGTTTACAAGCCACCCACCACGATCCCATTCTTCGACCAGCCGATCGTTCCACCCCAGCCGGGATTATTCACCCGCCTGGCCCGTTGGTTTTTCCTGGTCCTGATCTCGTCGGGCATCGGCGCGGCCTTGGGCGTAGCGATTTGGTATCACTTCTTCCGCATCCAAGGGTAGTCATCCAAAGCTAGTCTTGGTAAGTGCGTCGAGTCGAACTTGGGCGGGCGCCGATGCCGTCGCAGAATCGTCTCGTCGCGGAGTATGGGCCTATTCCGCGATTACGGTGCGATCGGGATCACTCACGGTGCGCAACGGTTTCGTTAAGGGCCAAACCACGGCGGGTGCGCGGCTTTGCCCGGTCGGTCATCGATCAAGTCGGTTCCGCACGAGTGAGCCGCACGAGGGTGATCTCCGGTCGTGCCCCGATTCGAAGCGGTGGCCCCACGGTGGCCAATCCTCGAGAAACGTACACTTGCGTAACCGGAGTCCGGACCAGCCCGTGCAGGTATTTGTCGCCGTAGATCGAGGGAACGTAGGGCGCTCCGATACCGGGCAGCACGACCTGGCCCCCGTGAGTGTGCCCGCTGAGAACCAAGCCAACCCGCGGATCCGTGATCGTCTCCACGTAGTCCGGGTTGTGGCTTAAAAGGACACGTGCCTCGCCGGGCTGGGCATCACCCAACGCGGCAGCGAGATTCTGCGATCCCTCCCAAAAATCGTCGACTCCACCCAGCCGCAACCGCGCTGCCCCTTGGATCAACCAATACCCTGTATTGGTCAAGTCGGCGACATGAGATCGCCGCATGCATTCTTTCGCCAGGCGGGAGTCGTACCAATGGTCGTGATTGCCTAACACGCCGAAAACCCCGAGCCGGGCCTTCAAATCCGACAACACCTCGAAACAGGGCGGAATGTAGCGGCGGTGCGCGTGAGCGTAGTCACCCCCTAGCGCGATGATGTCCGGCTGCTGGGCGTTCGTCACTTCAACAATGGTGCGAATGTAGTGCAAGCTCGTGTAACGACCGTGATGCAGATCGGTCAAAAAGGCGATGGTCAATCCTTCGAACATCGCAGGCAGATTCGGGACCGCGATCGTGGGCCTCGCCACTCGGAACCAACTCGCCTCGAATAAGCCGTACCCCAAACCCACCGCGGGTGCGGCCAAGGCAGCCCGTCGGATCCATTTGATGAAATCCCGGCGATTCATCCAACCGGCTCCGCGTCATCGAACGGCCCCATTTTACCGTTGAGGCACCTTCGAGCGGAAGTCGGAGTTATCCCCAGGTGCTGTCGGACAGGAATGCGTATCGAACCGGAACGGATTCGGAGCGGGAGATTCAGCGACGTGCTCGCTCGGCGGCTTCGGCTGCCCGCCGCCACATTCGTGCCAACTCCGGACGATGGATTTTTTCGCACAGATCGGCCAACTCACGGCGGGTAGCGGCATCCCACGGATCGGCCATCGCTTCGATATTCTTGTCATGAACCCGCTGGATCAAATCGAGAAGCTCTTTCACCTCCCGGTTCTGGGCCTCTTCATCGGCGGTTCGCCCGGCGACGTGATACGCTCGAGCAAGTTGGTTCCGGCTGCGAAGATCGTGAGGTGCTTCTCGAACCACACGCTCCAAAATCTCGATGGCTTTGGCCGCATCGCCCGAGTGCAAGTAACGTTCCCCCCGCAGGCGTAGCAGGCCGATGTAATCTGGGTGTTTCGCCAATTCACGATCGAGCAGTTCGACAGCCTCCACTTCTCGACCCAAGGCAAGCATTGCCTCGGCTCGAAGGGCTGCCGCGGCAGGGGTATTGAGTCCCTGCACGACGTCGATGGCCTCCGTTTCACGATACAGCCGTATCAAGCAGACCGCCATTTCCACTCGGAGTTCATCCTCATCCGGCGGGCGGGGATTGCGGCGGAGCGACTCGCGGTAGGCCGCGACGGCCTCCTCAAGTTTCTCCAGATCACGGTAGATTAATCCCAAAAGCCGATGCGGTCGGGCGTCGTTGGGATCAAGCTCTGCGACCTTTTCCAGATGGGGGATGGTGCGAAGCAGGTCGCCCTGGTCGTAAAAAATGGTCGCCAGCCAGCGATGGGCATCGACATGGTCTGGATTTCGTTGCAGGACGAAGGCGATCGCTTGTGCTGCTTCATGCGGTCGCCGCAAACCGATGCTGATTCGTGCCACCATCAACGCTGCTTCGGTACTCAAGGGGCTATCAGGGGGAATGGCCTGGAGATACTCGATCGCTTTCAGAGGCTGCTTTTGACGGAGTGAGATTTCGGCCATCAGGAGACGATAGCGGTCTAGCTCACCCGAGGACTTGAGAATTTCGGCGTAGGTCTCAGCACGAACGTAGTCGCCCGCTTCAGCCGCGGCGTATCCACGGGCGAATCGAACCTCGGGCCGCGTGATGTGGTAGCCCCATCCCGCCGCCCCCGCAAGCGCGGAGGTGGCCATCAAGCCGAGCATGAGGCGCGTTCCATTCCGCATCGTGAGAATGCGAAAGTGCAAGTGGGTTGAGGCCCGGGGACATGCGAGGAACCCGGGCGTCAACCCCGATATTTAATCTGATCCAGCCTCAGTTCGAGGACAATTTCAGCTCGATCGGGCCGCTTGAGGGAACTGTCAGGCCAGTGAACGGCGTTTGATCGAGCTTGCCATACTTCTCCGGCAACTCGTTCTTCGACGCGATTCGAGGGGCACCCCCCATCCCCGGAGGACCGCCGGGGGGACCACCACCGGGTCGCATCATCCCGGGGGGGCCGCCGGCAGCACCGCCTTTCGGCGGGCCGCCGCCGCCCATGGCAGCTTTCATTTGGTCTGCGGGGTTAGCGCTCTGATCGATGCCCTGCATTCCCGAGGACTTCGTGACGGTTGCCTTGTACTTTCCTGGCTTGGCCCCTTCCTTGTTCCCTGTCTTCAGGAAGCAAACTCCGTTCGCGTCGGTCTGACCCGATGGATTGACTTCCTTAAGCTCTTCGCCCTCGGGGTAAAAGACCACCGTTGCTCCTTGAACTGGTTGCCCATCCAAAGTGACTTTGACCTCGACCTTGGACATGCTCGGTCCGCAAGACAATGCCAAAGTGGGCAGGCAGACAGCCAAAGCCAGCCAAATGGCTCGTTGCGATCTTCTCATCATCAGTGGCAGGCTCCTAGCGGATCAGGAAGGAATCCTTCACAAAAACAACCGACAGCAAATCGGGGATTCAGAGGCCCCCTTGACTCTCGCAGGGGGCGATTTTTCCCCCAGCCGCCGAGGTGGGTTATGCGTACGGTGAGCGGATACCCCGGAA
>JAOAAM010000112.1 GCA_026418875.1 Gemmataceae bacterium
TGTGTATAAGAGACAGGCCCCAACCAGTGCGTGAACCTCAGGATCGACGGCGTCAGGTAGATGCCCAAGCTCGGCAAGGGTGGGGGGAGCGGGTCGCCCTCGATCAGAACGACGGTTTCGGCCCTCTCGGGAGAGTTGCGAGCCCCGGTCGTCGGCACCGACCTGCCCACGACCTCCGACACTACAGGCCCCGATTCGACACTCCGCGAAATCTTGTCGTCGATCACCCCGGCCAGTTCCGCCACGAAACGAGCATGGCAAGTCGGACAATGGACCGGCTGCCCGACCAGTCGGCGTGGAGCACGGATTCGCTGCGTGCAGGTGGGGCAAGCGATGAGGACACGCTCGGATTTCATCTTCGTCGAGCCTCTCGCGTCAGGCCGGCGTCACCTCGGTGACGTGCCAGGGGATCGACCCGGACACCAGTTCAACACGCCACCGCGAGGCGGAGGAGTCGGCTGGGTGTCGCTCAACCGGTATGGACATTGAGAAAGGCGTTATTGTCGCCGTTAACTGGATCATTCGATGCGTCAGGCACTCTCGTTCGGCGAGAACGTAAAGCTCCAGCGACAGACCCTCGGGGCCGCGGATCGTCCCGCGGATTTCGCAATTGCCCGAGCCAACATCGCCTCGGATTACGATCACCTGCTCGAGGTACGCCAAGGCGCGGATTTCAAGGAACACATCCTGCCAGCCCAAAGGCCCCTGAAGCTGCTCAATCAAAAGCTGGTTACTCGACAACAGGCGTTCGGTGACGTCGTGTTCCCAAAGCTCCCCGGCCGACACTCTCCCCAAGAACTCGCCGTTCAACGTCACCAAGGCAGGGCAACGCGGCTTGTCCAGGCATAACCAAACTCGTTCATGCGCGTCCAAGCGGCGCGGCTGGCCGAACGATCGGCGCCACTCGGCCACGCCCGAAGGCCCCGTGGGGAGATTCTCCCGGCCCAAGTGAATCGTTCGGCTGGTCTGCCCGCCTACAGCCAGTTCCCACGGGCCGCGGAGGCGAATGCGATGCGGCAACATGCCGTTATTCTGACGCCACCGCCGGGCAAGAACAAGCACTAGCCGACGCCGGAATCACGATGACAATGACCAAACAACCCGATCCGGTGAGAGTCATGAACAAATTGCGTTGGGGCATCCTCGGAGTCGCTAAGATCAACGAGCGCATTGTTCCGGCTTTTCAAGAGACCCGGCTGGCGGAGTTGTCGGCCATCGCGAGCCGGTCCCTGGAAAAAGCGCGGCGTGCCGCTGAGGCCGATGCCATCCCCAAAGCTTACGGCAGCTACGACGAGCTGCTCGACGACCCGGACATCGATGCGGTGTACATCCCCCTGCCCAACCACTTGCACGCCGAGTGGACCCTCAAGGCCGGGAAGCGCGGCAAGCACGTGCTGTGCGAGAAACCGTTGTGCCCGACCGCGGACGAGGCCCGGGCCTTGGTCGATGCCTGCCGGGGGCTGGGCATTCGGCTGATGGATGGATTTATGTGGCCGCATCACCCTCGGACCCGCGAAATCCGAGACTTCCTCGACAACGGCGGCTTAGGCGAAGTCCGCCACGTCCATGCCTCGTTCACCTTCGAACTACCTCTGGATGACTCGAACATCCGCCTGCATCCGGAGATGGGCGGCGGGAGCCTGCTGGACGTCGGCTGCTATCCGGTGTACGGCATTCGCTGGGCATTCGACGACGAGCCGCAAAGCGTCTGGGCCACTGCCACCTGGTACAACGGCGTCGATCTCCGCATGACAGGCATCCTCAAATTCGCCGATGGCAAAACCGGCAGCTTCGACTGTGGCTTCGATTTGCCGTTTCGCGGGGACATGGAAATCGTGGGGACCCTTGGCACCCTGCGCGTCCCCGATATGTGGCTGCCTCCCTACGACGCCGAATTCGAAGTCGAACGAAATGATCGCCGGGTCGAGCGATTTGAGCTGAGCGGACACGACCAGATTGTCCTCATGATCGACGATTTCTCGCAAGCGGTCTTGGACAATCGCGACCCGATTCCGTCGCCCGAAGAAGCAATCCGAACGCTCCGCGTCTTGGATGCTCTGGCCCGATCGGCGCGAGAGGGACGGGAGGTCGCGGTCGCTCGGGAGCCGTGACGAGCCGTGACAAGCCGTGAGGCGCGGTGATTTCGAACTCGCTGCTCAGGTGTACAAGATGCGGCCGCAGTTGGAACAAGTGACGAACCGGCCCATCTCCAACTCGAGGGAGCGCTGAAGCGTTAGCGACATCAGGCAAGCCTGGCAGGTGCGGTTCACCATCTGAGCCATGGCTTCGGCACCGAAGGTTGCGAGCAGCCTTCGATACACGGGCCGGATGTCGTCGGGAATCAATTTCTCCGCTGACTCCAGCTCGCCTCGAGCTTTCGCCAATTCGCTTTGCAGGCGTTGTAACCGCTCTTGCGCCCCCGCTTCGTACTCGGCCACCTCGCGGCGCACTTCGGCCAACTGCTTCTCCAACTGCGGAATTAACGCCGTCTGCTCGTCGATGTCGCTCAACCCTTGCAAAATCTGATCCTCCAGATCCGAGCACTGCTTTCGCGCGTGCTCGATCTCATGATCGAACGCATCGAGCTCCTTTTTGGACGCCGCGGACTCGCGTTGTTTCTCGTACTTCTTGATTTGTTGGTGCAAGCCTTTCAGCGTGGTCTCGTTTTCGTGGACGCGTACTTTGAGGTGCTTCAGCCGATCCTGACCCTCTTTCAGGCGGGACTCCGCCTGGGTGAGTCGGGCCTTTTCGGCGGCAAGCTCTCTGGGGGCATCCGCAATCTGCACTTGCAAATCGCGGATGAATCGGAGCAAGCGGTGCAACTCGCGCATCAATTCGGCAGGAGTGGTCATGCGGGCATCTTAGCGTACCGGCAACTGGACGATGAGGGGCAAGATCTGAGCAAACGAAACCGCCGGGGAGCGACCCCGGCGGAGGTGAGACTCGGAGGAATGGATCACTTCAGCGGATGCTCGGTGCCATCACCGACGCAAGCCGCCGTCCAGGAACCCCTCCAACTGTCGACTGCGGCCCGGATGTTGCAGCTTGCGGACGGCCTTCGCTTCAATCTGTCGGACACGTTCTCGCGTCACTTTGAAAATGCGACCCACTTCTTCCAGCGTGTACGAATAGCCGTCCCCCAGACCGTAGCGCAGCTTGATGATCTCCCGCTCCCGGTAGGTCAGGGTCTTCAGTACGTTCTCGATCTTCTCCTTCAGCATTTCCTGGGTGGCAGCGCTGACGGGCGACTCGACGTGGCTGTCTTCGATGAAGTCGCCGAAGTAGCTATCCTCGCTTTCGCCCACGGGGCGATCCAAGCTGATGGGCGGCCGGCTGATCTTCAGCACCCGCTTGGTCTCCTCCAGCGAGTAACCCGAGGCTTCGGCGATCTCCTCGACCGTGGGTTCCCGCCCGAACTCCTGCTGCAAGCGTTTGGAGACTTGCCGGAGCTTCGTCATCGTCTCGATCATGTGGACGGGGATGCGGATGGTGCGAGCCTGGTCAGCGATCGCCCGGGTGATTGCCTGTCGGATCCACCAAGTCGCATAGGTGCTGAATTTGTAGCCCCGGCGATACTCGTATTTATCCACCGCCCGCATCAGCCCGGTGTTGCCCTCTTGGATCAGGTCGAGGAAGGACAAGCCACGGTTGCGGTACTTTTTGGCGATCGATACGACCAAGCGCAAGTTGCCGCCCGAAAGCGCTCGCTTGGCATCCTCGTATTCCTTGAATCTTTCTTGCATCGACACGACGCGGCGGCGGAGACTCTCCGGCTCCTCCAGCGTGATCCGCATCAGGTCGAGCAGCTCGCGTTGCAGGTTCGCCCGCTCCTCCTTCATGTGCCGATTGCCACGCAATAATTCGATCTCTCGCTCCAACTCCGTCATCCGCTGCGAGATCTGCTCCAGCTTTTTCATCAGCGGCTGCACCCGCTGCGTGCGGATACTTAGCTCTTCGACCAGCGTGACGGTCTTGCGACGCCGAACCTTGATCCGTTCTCGAATCTCTTCTCGTTCCGCTTCGGGCGTGCGTTCGTCGATCAACTTCTCGAAGTCGGCGACGTTCTGCGCCATCAAGTGTTCCAGCGTTTTGAGGTTGTGCGGCATGCGCTGGATGATCTTGTCTTTTTCCAAGTTCTCCGTGAGCGAGACTTTGACGGTGCGGTCAAAGGGCAATTCGCCGGTGTGAACCTTCTTCAGCGTATCCACGACCGCGCGAAGGGCGTAGTCGCATTCGAGGACGCGGCGGCGGAATCGCCGACGGGTGATTTCGATCTTCTTGGCCAGGGCGATTTCCTGATCGCGGGGCAGCAGCGGGATTTCGCCCATCTGCGTCAGATACATGCGGACCGGGTCGTCGATGTGCCGACCATCCCCGTCATCGACGAACGACAAGTCGATGTCGCCAGCGCCGTCATCGTTCATGGAAGATCGGGCTTCCGACTCGCGCTCTTCGGCATCCGAATCCTCGATGAGGTCGATGCCGAGGTCTTCCAGCTTGGCGAGCACCTGATCGAGACGGGTGGTGTCGGAGGTGTCGTCGGGGACATACGCTTTGACTTGCGAGTAAGTGAGGTAGCCCAGACGTTTGCCGGTTTCCAGCAATTCCCGGAGGCCATCGTCGATCTTCAGGTCCATCCAAAATCTCCCTTGCGATCGGCACCGGTCGGGTCGGAACCCATCGCCGGTGCCACCAGAAGGATAGCCCCGCGCCATTCCGTTGGACGTCGGGGAAGCCCGCAAACAAAGCCGACGCCGTCCTCCGGGGGGCCGACAGCCTCGGCTGTCCAGCCCGCATGCACGGCCTCAACGGTCGGTGCCGACTTGGTCTTCTTGCAATCTCCTCAACAAGGCCAACGCCGCCTCATGGTCGCCCACGGCTTGCAGTTCGCCTCGCCATTGTTGTTTCTGCTTCGCCTGCTGGATCGCGTCAAAAACGTCCACGAGGCGCTCCAGCCATCTCACCGGGTCCGCCGTACATTGCCGGCCGACGTCCCGCCACTCGATGGCGCGACGAACCAATTCCGCGTTCGTGACCCGAGACCGCAAAGCATCCAGATCCGGCACTTGGCCCATCCTGTGCAGATCGTACAGCGCCGCCGTAATTTGACGCAACCCCGGATGACTGATTTCCGATTCCTCAATGTACTCGCAACATTTCCCGACCAACTCCGGGTGAGCCAGCAATAATTGCATCAACTCGACTTCATGCCGGGGTGCTGGGGCCGATCGCTTCGACTCGATGCCCGATTCAAGGGGTTCGACCTCCCGCTTCGACAAAGAGGCCGACGCCGCTTGTTGCAACTCCACGAGCCGCTGACGCAGTCGCTCTTCGGGCACTCGAAATCGGCTGGCCAATCGCGTCAGCATCATGTCCCGCTTCAATTGCAGGGCGGCATCCGGTCTTGGGGGCATCAGGGCCAAAATGCCCAAAACCTCGTCCACGGCTCGACGCTGTCCCTCGATGCCGTGGGCTGCCTCTCGCCGGGCGAGTTGGTCCAATTTGTAATCCAAAGCATCCACCGCCGAGGCCAAAACGCCGCGAAAAGCATCGGCCCCAAGACGCAGGATCAAATCGCAAGGATCAGCACCCTCTGGGAGTCGGGCGATTGCCAACTCGATGTGGTGCCGGGCAAAAATCGACAAAGCCCGGTCCACCCCCGTCGTCCCGCCGTCGTCGGCATCGAACACCAGCACAACCCTTGGCACCAGCCGCTGCATAACCCGGACGTGCTTGGATGTCAGGGCCGTCCCCATGGTGGCCACCACGTGATGAATCCCCGCCTGGTGCGCCATCAATACATCGGTGTAACCTTCCACGACGGCAAGGTATCCGACAGAGGCAGCCCCGCTTCGAGCCAACTCCAACCCGTAAAGCGTTTCGCTTTTGTTGAACAATGGGGATTCCGGGGAGTTGTAGTATTTGGGCGCTTTATCGAGAAACGGCGAATCGGGGAGGATTCGTCCGCCGAACGCGATCGGCTGGCCGGATATATCTCGCACCGGAAACATCACCCGATCCCGGAATCGATCATACCAGCCTCGCCCTGACGACGACCGAGCGATCAATCCGACTTGTTCGAGTATCTCGCGGGAGAAAGCAGCACGATCGGCCTGCTGGACAAGCCAATCACCGTCAGCCGGTGCGTAACCCAATCCGAATTTCCGAACGGTCTCGCCCAGAATTCCTCGCTCGCCCAAATACTGGCGTGCTCGGGAGGCGAGCGGACTGTTCAACAGGCAATCGTGGAACAGGTCGGCGGCCCAGCGAACGGCCTCGCGCTGTCGCACCCGGATTGCCGCGTCGGGTGAGTCGTCCTCAAGACGGATGTTGGCTCGTCGGGCGAGGAGGGCTCGCGCTTCGGGGAAAGAGATTTTCTCGAACTCCATGACGAAGTCGAAGACCCCGCCTTTTTTGCCGCACGACCAACAGCGAAAGTTTTGATAACGGACGGAGACCTGGAGCGACGGCCGATGATCGTCGTGGAACGGGCAGACGGCCTTGAAGACATCGGGGTTGCCGGTCGGCTGCAATGGGATGTAACTGCCGATGACCGCGACGATGTCGTTGGCTTCTTTGATTTGCCTGGTCAGGGTAGCCCGGTCAATTCCCACGGGAGCCCCTCGAACCGGAAGCGGCTGCCGAACCCCCGAACGACTCGCCGTTTCCACTCCCATTCCATCATACCCCATCGGCCGATGGGTGCGGCATCGAGTCCCACACGCTCAAGCGAGGTCGGTACGCCACACGGGATGAGAAAACCGGCCTGATGGGTTGCATGGGGGCCGATCGCATCCTTCCGTGAATGCGTTGGCGTGAAGTCTAGTGGCGACCCCCGAGGCCGTCAAGGCAACGCCCCGCATCGCGCCGATCGCCTTTCCGCAAACTGCCTGGTTTGTCGGACTGGTATCATTGGAACCATCGCAACATCCCACCGGACGACCATCGGCCCGGTTCTTTGATGCGACGATCCCTTCCATGACGATCATGTCAGGGACTGAATCCCGACTTCCCTCTCGGACGAAAGGGGTCCACGGATGGTGCGTTCTCGCTTGGGAGTGAAACTACTGGGCGCATTGTGCCTGCTGGGCGTGACGGCGAGCACCTGGGCCGCCGGGCCAACTCCCGAAGACCTGCTCAAAATTCGACCCAAACTGGACGGCATCGAACTCAGCCACCCCACGGAAGCGGAAATCCCGCACCTGAAGGTCGAGGTCGTCAAATCGGAAAAGGGCAGCGGCTATCTGCTCCGCGATGCCAAAGGACGACCGATCCGCCGTTTCTTCGACACCGACGGCGATCGCTACATCGATGTGTGGTCTTACTTCCTCGACGGCCAAGAAGTGTATCGGGAGATCGACTCGAACGGGAACCGGAAGGCCGATCAATTCCGTTGGTTCAACAGCGCTGGCTCGAAAATCGGGCTGGACTTGAACGAGGATGGCCGCATCGACCGCTGGGAGCAAATTTCTCCCGAAGAGGTCAGCCAGGAAATCCTGCAAGCGGTGATTCATCGCGATTTGGCCCGCTTACAAGCATTGTTACTGACCGACTCGGACTTGCGTGAGTTGCAACTGCCCAACGCCGAGGCGGTTCGTTTGAAGGAGCGCCTGTCGGCCGTGCCGGAAAAATTTAACAGCACCGTGGCAGCGCTGATCGGCTTGAATGCGAAGACGCAGTGGATGCACGTCGAATTCCTGCCGCCCCAGTGCATTCCCGCGGATGCCTTGGGCAGCGGCCGCGATCTGTATCGCTACAAAAACGGCACCATCTTGTATCAGAACAACGGCAAAGCCGACTTCATGCAGACCGGGGAACTGATCCTCGTTGGGCGGGCCTGGAAGCTCGTGGACGCCCCATTGCCTGGTCATGCCCCGTTGGAGGAACGGCATCCCGACGGCGGATTGCCGGTGGGTCAAGATGTCGTCCAGATCCCCGAGGCGATTCGGCCGCTCTTGGACAAACTCCGCGAGGTCGACGAGTCGATCAAGAACGACAATCTGAGTGACCCGGCAGCCGCCGTCCGCTACAACTTGGCTCGGGCCGCCGTCCTCGAGCAGATCATCGCCAAGACGGAGCAGCCAGCGGCTCAGGAGAATTGGATCAAGCAATTGGCCGACTGCTACAGCGCAGCCGCGCAAAACAGCACGGAGAACGATGGTACGGCCCATCGCCGCCTCTCCGAACTGCGGCAGCGTGTGGCCAAAGTCGGTTCCTCCAAACTCGCCGGCTACGTCGCCTACCGGGAGATCTCCGCCGAGTACACCCGCAAGCTCATGGGCAAAAACGTGGACGTCGCCAAGGTCCAGGAAGAGTGGCGGGAGCGGCTAAAGGAATTCGTCACCGAATTCCCCTCGGCGGAAGACGCCCCCGACGCCCTGCTGCAACTCGGCATGGCCAGCGAATTCATGGGCAAAGAGGCGGAAGCCCGGAACTGGTACGCCAAGCTGGCCAAAGAGTATCCCAGCAGCCCGCTGGCGAAGAAAGGCCAAGGTTCGCTCGAGCGCTTGGAACTGGAGGGCAAAGTCCTCGAACTCTCCGGACCGATACTGGGCACGCAACGGCCCTTCGACATCCAACAACTGGCCGGCAAAGTGGTCATCGTTTACTACTGGGCGAGCTGGAATGGTCAGTGTGCCGACGACTTCGCTAAGTTGCAGACCCTCGTGCAGAACTACAAGAGCCAAGGCCTGGAGTTGGTCTGCGTGAATTTGGACAACGCTCAGGCCGAAGCGGTGCAATTCCTGCAACGCCACCGCATCGACGCCACCCACCTGTTCCAGCCTGGCGCGATGGATAGCCCGTTGGCGGTGCGGTACGGCATCCTGGTTCTGCCGAACGTCTTCCTGGTCGGTCGAGATGGAAAGGTCGTCAGCCGTTCCGTCCAGGTCGCCGGCTTGGAGGACGAGATCAAGAAACTGATCAAGTAAGCCCGACGTCGTCGGACGGTCGGTCCGCCCGCGGAGCACCTCCTCCGCGGGCTTCGTTTTTTTGGTAGATCGTGGGATCCGGCACGCCCGCCTCGATGAATCCGCGCCGTCGGAATTGGCACGAATCACAGCAGCCGCAGGCCCGGCCTTGTTCGTCGGGATCGTAGCAACTCAGGGTCAAAGAGTAGTCGACTCCCAAAATCGTCCCGAGCCGGATGATCTCCGCCTTCGTCATGCGGATGAGCGGCGCATGGACTCGAAACTGGCCCGCGTTTTCCACCCCTGCTCGAGTGCCCAACTGGGCCACACGGGCGAAGGCTTCGAGAAATTCCGGTCGGCAGTCGGGGTAGCCGGAGTAGTCGTAGATATTCGCCCCGATGAACAGGTCGAACGCCCCCAAGGTTTCCGCCAAGCCGAGGGCCAGGCTGAGCAAGATCGTGTTCCGCGCGGGCACATAAGTGACCGGGATGTCGGTCTGGGCGAGGTCGGTGACACGGTCTTTCGGAACCTCGATGTCACTGGTGAGGGCAGAGCCGCCGATGGCCCGTAAGTCCACGCGGAGGACCGTGTGCCGCTGGCTTCCCAGAGATTGGGCGATCCGCTCGGCACAACGAAGTTCCACGCGGTGCCTTTGACCGTAATCGACGCTTAGCGTGTAAGGTTGGAAACCCTCATTTCGGGCTACGGCCAGCGCGGTGGCACTGTCGATCCCTCCGCTTAGCAGAACGACGGCGGATCGGCTCATGCCCGGCAGTCTCCTCAGTGGTTTGCCCGACGGACGGCCCACTTTCCAATCGGATTCGTCCTTGGCATCCTATGAATGGACAGGGATATTGCATTGGAACCGGGGAGAGCCATGAGCAGTCAGCCCGTGCCGTCGTCGGACCAGTTGGAGACCTTTCCGAATCCGGCGCCGGGGCGAGATTACGTGATCGAGATCGTCTGCCCGGAGTTTACGAGCGTCTGTCCGAAGACCGGTCAGCCGGACTTTGGGACGATCACCTTCCGTTACACGCCGGAGCAAAGCTGCGTGGAATTGAAATCGCTGAAGCTTTACTTGCAGCGATTCCGAAACCAAGGAATTTTCTACGAAGCCGTCGTGAACCGCCTGCTGGATGATTTCGTCCAGGCGTGTCGGCCACGTCGCTGCGAAGTCATCGGGGCATTCACACCCCGGGGCGGCATCAGCACAACCGTTCGTGCCCAATACTCGGCGAGCACCTGATACCGCTCCGTCGCGGCACGCTTTCCTGGAAGATTCAGCCGACGTGGATCAACGGCCGACTTCGATGGCGTTGATCAGCGGGACGTTCGGCAGGACGTCCAAAATTCCGTGTTGAGCCAGTTGCTTGACGTGGTAGCTTGCCGCTCGGCCCCGAAGGATGACCCCACGATCCTGTTCCCATTCCACCGATAGATCGCGAATCCGGTGATGGGTGCGTTGTTCCACGAGTCGGCGCAATTCACCGGCTTCCCAGGGGAAATCGATGTTTCGCTGACGATTCATGATCCACTCTCCGCTGCATGCCCTCCGAGCAGCTACGCCTCGGTTTTGGGCAATTCCATCCCTAAGATGGGTTAAAAATGGCTGGTGATCCACCCAATGCAAATCACGCGCCATGAAAAACCCTGCCGAATGGATCGATTCCTCAGGAAATGACGTTTGGATCGAGGCGGCTGCCCCCGAAGGGCGATTCGTCTTTTTTGAGACGTGCATCTCGTTCCTGGTGTTCAGCATGCGGATCCCCTCGGAAGTACGCTATATCCCCCCGGGTCGGCGTGCTTGGATCGAGGGGTTGCCTTTCACCGTGCTGACCCTGCTGCTGGGGTGGTGGGGTTTGCCGTGGGGGCTGATGTACACGCCGTTGGCGCTTGCGACCAACCTCTCCGGTGGCTGCGACGTGACGGACGAAATCCTAGCCCGCCGTGCTTCTGCGAATCGAGCAGTGACATGAAGAAATTGGAATGGCTTGTGCTCTCGGCAATCCTCGGGTGGGTCGGATCGGCCCGACCGACCGATTTTCCCGATCGGTTGGCATTGGTCCGTGAATTCGTCAACGATCGTGGAAACATCGAGCCGCTGTCCTTTGATCGGTTTCGCCTACGCTTGGGAGATTTGGTGGGTATCGGCGTCGCCGGCCCGAACTCGACGGAGTTGCGGCAGAAGGTGCTTCGCCGCCGGGACGAGCTGAATGCCCGGCGTGCCCGGCTGACGGTGGACGAGTTGTTGGTCCTGGGCGAGTGTCACTACCGTTTGAACGACTTGGAAGGAGCGTACTCGGCCTGGTTGGAGGCCAGCGTGAAGGATCGCCGCGCTTATTTGCCGCTCAGTCATCTGGCCATGCTCAAGCTCATCCGTGGCGAGTTGGCGGAAGCCCGCCGCTATCGGCTGGCGGCCCGGGATAATCGACCCCGAGAGATACCGGGGTTGACTCCAGCTCAGGCGGAGTGGTTCTTCCGCATCGAGGCGTTCCTGGACCGGCTGATCAGCTTGCGTCTGGCCGAACAGCGAGCCAGTCTAGCTACCGAACAATACAAGCCGGACGATCTTTTCGGAATCGCGGCCCTCACGGCGGGAGAGTCATTTCGGCCGGGGCCGCTCGACGAATCCGAGCTTTCCTCACTGCCGACCGATGCGGTCCCCGCCGTCCAACTTTTATTGCTCTGGATGCCGCATGACTCGCGGTTGTACTGGCTTCTAGGCGAGCTGTACAACGCCTTGGGCCAGCCGAGCTGGGCCTTGACCATTTTGAACGAATGCGTCGACCCAAGGCGGTTCCACCCGGAGACACTCCGCCGCCACCGCCAGACCCTCCAGGAACATTTCGCCCGCATCGAGGAAGCAGAGAAGGAAGAGCTTGCTCGGCAGGACGCGGTGAAGCGGCAGTCCTTCTTCGTGGCTGTCGCGCTCGGTGGGGCGTTGGTCGGAGTTTTGCTCGTGTGGCAGGTTCGTCTTCTGTTGCGTCGATATCGGCAGCGAAAATCGACCGGTCGATGACTTTCGCCGAACAGACCGGCTTCAGGTTTCTCCGTGAACTCGATGCGACGATTCTCTGGAACATCATCCCCTATGAAATCACTTTGGATCCTGGTTCGAAAGCTACTACGGGATGTCCGCTGGGGCATCCTGCTGACTTGCCTGTTGTTGGCCGCGTTCCAGATGCTCTGGGTGAAAGCGACCCAACGGGTGACGACGCAGGTCGCCCCGATGTTCCAGATCGTGGCTCGGGCTCAGAACAAAAGCATGGAAGACGTGGAGCGGCAATTGTTCCGCGGTCCGGGCCGAGTCATGCAGACCGTCATTGGCGGCGATCAACTGCGATTTGAGCGTGCCCAGGACGTGCTATCGATCGGGTATGTGCATCCGCTGATGCAAGTGGTGTTCAGTTTGTGGGCGATTGGCCGGGCTGCCGGGGCAATTGCCGGCGAGATCGACCGCGGCACGATGGAGTTGCTTTTGGCACAACCGATCCGCCGCAGCTTCCTCGTGCTGGCACATCTATTGGTCGATGCCCTGTTGATTCCGATTCTTTGCCTCAGCCTGTGGGCGGGGTTGTATCTCGGCATAATCCTGATCGGCCCGCTGGAGCCGGACGTCGAAATGTACAAGGATTTCCCCATCGTTCTCAAGGAAATCGATCCGGCGGTCTTGGAGAT
>JAOAAM010000115.1 GCA_026418875.1 Gemmataceae bacterium
GCAGTACGGTCTTTACCCGGGTAAGGCAAATACTTCCGAGCGAATTCGAGCCACGGGTTCCCCCCCCACGGTTCGCAGAAGACCGCCACACCGCCCCGACGCATCACCCGGCGCAGTTCCCGGCCGGCCCGGTGCAAGTCCAAGTGATGCAAGACGGCATGACCCCAGATGGCATCGAAGCTTGCGTCGGCGAAAGGCAGCACATGGGCATCCGCTTGAATACATTCGACCCTCACCCCGTTGACCTTGGCTCTTTCGGCCGTCTCCCGCAGATACGCGTGGGACAAGTCCATCGCCGTCACGACCGCGCCTTGTCGGGCCGCCACCACCGCCGCCATGCCGTGGCCGCAACCATAGTCGAGAAATCGCCGTCCATTCAACGGTCCCAAGCGATTCCAGGCCGGGCGGACCCAAGTTTCATGATCGAGGAATTCGTCATCCTGGAAACGCAGCTGCTGTGGATCCACCGACCAGCTGGTCGCCCGAGCCGCGGCTTGCTCGTCATGGAAGTGGCGTTCCCGATCCACGCGATCCATCGCGATCCCTCGATAACCAGTGGGAACCCCCCCGCGGCCGACGATGGGCACGGCGGAGTGCCTGTCGGCCTTGGATACGGTCTCTGTCCGTGTGCACGGTCATTGTCCGCGGGGTGCGGTTCGTTGCCCACCTTGGCCGCGGCGGAATGCGGAAGAATCTCCCTTTCCTTGCACCGATTATTATTAAGATGGAGTTGGGCGAATTGTCATTCGCCGGCAAGATCATTCATGGATTTGCCGGGCAGTCCGATGTCTGATCCCTCTCCCATCGACAGCTCCCCGCCCCGGGGGCGGCCGCCACTTGATCCAAGTCAGGCCGCCAAAGTCCTGCGCGCTGCCCATGCTCTTTGTCGAGGTCCCCACGTCACGCAGGACAGCATCGCGCGGGAATTGAATGTCAGCCAATCGCAGGTGTCGCGGTTGCTACGCCTGGCGCGAGAGGCCCGATGGTTGGTGGATCGGCCGCTGTTTATCCCGCCGGAGCCGGGCGACCCGTATTTCGATATTTGGTGCGAAGTCGAATCGCAGTTCGTCCTGTCGAAGCGTTTGGAGAACAAGTTCCGAAGTTACTATGGCGAGCCGCTGCGTCGAGTCGTCGTGGTCGATGGGATTGGCGAGGCGTATTCGCAAGGAGCGGCCGAGGCCCTGCTGCCGATCCTCAGCGAGCTGGACCCGCAGCGTGGCGCCATTTCTTCCCTCGGCGTGACCTGGGGGCGAAACATCCGCTACGTCATCCAGGCTCTGCGGCAACTGGTGCCCGAGCCAATCCGGCCGGCCGATCAACCGCTCACTTTGGTGCCGTTGTGCGGCGAGCCATTCCAGGATCGCGAAGACCCGCAAACGTTCAACTCGTCCGCGCTGGCTTGGGAATTGCATCAGGTGGTGAACGTGCGGGGCAGTCCCTCGCCGCTGTCGATCGCCGGGGTCTACGCCTTCATCCCGCAGCGCTATCGTGGTCAGGCCGAGACCATCCTGGACTTTTATCGGCTGGGCAGCGCGTATGCCGCCATCTTTCCCAAGGAGGGCGGACTGGCCGCCTCCCTCGACGCGGTGTTGACGGCCATCGGTGTGCCGGGCGAACGATACCCCGGCGTTTTCCTGCGGGAACGATTGGCCCTCGGCGATCTCACCCCCGACGAGCTGGGTTCCGTGTTGGGCGACGTGAGCGGCATTTTGATCCCGCGAAAAAATGCCAAGCCTCGACTTGCCCGCAAAGTTCAACAACTCAATGAGCGTTGGACCGGCGTGAAACAGGAGCATCTCGTGAGTTGCGCGCGGCGAGCCGGGCTGGGGCCAGGTGTCATCATCGTCGCCCAGAGTCAGGATCGCGCCGCCCTGATCCATCGCTGCTGCCGCGAGGAGAAAATGATCAACACGCTTTTGATCAGCCGTGTCCTCGCCGAAGCCATCGAACGATTGGTGGATGAAGACGCCCCGGCCGAGTGAACCTCCATGCCTCACGACCGCCGCTTGGTGCTCATCGAGTCATGGTCGGCCCCACGTCAGCGTCACCCGTAACGTCGGGGTGGGAATCCTCAGCCGCAATCGGGGAATCGGATCTGTCTCTTATACACATCT
>JAOAAM010000298.1 GCA_026418875.1 Gemmataceae bacterium
AACCCCTTTCCCAAGTCGATTTTTGAGAACGTGGTGTATGGGCCCCGAGTGGCGGGAGAACGCAATCGTTCGACCTTGGAGTCGCTCGCGGAACGCTGCTTGAAGCAAGTGATGCTGTGGGACGAGGTGAAGGATCGCCTGCACGAGAGCGCCTTGAACCTGTCCGGCGGGCAAGCACAACGGCTGTGCATTGCCCGGGCACTTGCGACGAACCCGGAAGTGTTGCTGATGGATGAGCCGACCTCCGCCTTGGACCCGAGGGCGACGGCCGCGATCGAGGACTTGCTCTTCGAGTTGCAGCAGCACTACACGATCGTAATCGTCACGCACAACATGCAGCAGGCAGCCCGCGTGTCGAGCGTGACGGCCTTCTTCTACGAAGGCAAACTAGTGGAAAGCGGACCGACGGAACGGATTTTCACCCGTCCGCAGGTGGCACAAACCGAGGACTACATTACGGGGCGGTTTGGATGACCGTTGGCGCTGCTTGCGGGGGGGCGTTCGAGGTAAAATACAGCGAATGCTTCGCCCGAAGCCGCGTCCCCCCCGGCGAGTGAGCGCCCATGAAACATCTCGAACAGGAATTGCAACGCTTGCAACGCGACATACTGCGGATGGCGACGTCGGTGGAGGAGGCGATCATCAGCGCCATTCGAGCGTTGCGCCACCGCGATAGTGATCTCAGCCGTGTCGTCATCGAGGGGGACGCCGAGGTCGATGCCCAATCGAACGCCGTCGAGGCCGAATGCCATAACCTGCTGGCGCTCTACCAGCCGGTGGCCCGTGACCTGCGCCGCATCATGGCGGTCTGCATGATCAACACCGATTTGGAGCGGATGGCGGATTTGGCCGTCAACATCGCCGAACGGGCGGAAGCCCTCGCCGAGTTGCCCGCCTTGCCGATCCCCGAGCGCTTGCAGCAGATGACCGAGTTGACCATCGAATTGGTCCATCAAAGCCTGGATGCGTTCGTGACGTTGGATGCCGCTCAGGCTCGCCTCGTCTGCCGCCGCGATGACGAAGTCGATCGCTTGAACAACGAAATTATCCAGGAGTTGGTGGTCTTGATGAAACGATCTCCCGACTTGATCGAGCCGGGACTGTCGCTGTTCTCGGCGGTGCGGCATCTCGAGCGAATCGCCGACCACGCCACGAACATCGCCGAGGACGTGGTTTTCCTCGTCGAGGGAGAGTTGATTCGACATCATCCGGAAGCGATTGAGGCTCCTTGAGGTATGCCCCCACCCCGGATCCTGGTGGTCGAGGACGAACGCCAGTTAGTGAAAACCCTGGAATACAACTTCGCTCGTGAGGGATACGAGACCTACGTCGCCTACGACGGTGCGGAAGGACTGCGGAAAGCCCAGACTCTGCTGCCCGACTTGATCCTCCTGGATCTGATGCTGCCCGTGATGAACGGGTTGGAGGTTTGCCGCGAACTCCGCAATGGGGAAAAAACCCGCGACATCCCAATCATTATGCTCACCGCCCGGGCCGAGGA
>JAOAAM010000330.1 GCA_026418875.1 Gemmataceae bacterium
GATCTGGAAGGTCAGTTGCAGGTAACTCCCGGTGCCGGCCTTGTTGGGTTTCATCTCGCTGTCGGAAAAGACGGCCAAGTATTTGCCGGCCGGGATGGGTTCGAAGTCGCTCGACGGCTCCACTTGGTTGGCATCGAAGCCACGCAGATCGGCCATGGGACGTTACTCCTGGGGTTGATGGGATTGGGTCAAGGCGTTCATGAACGCGGCCCACGAGAGGGGCAGTTCGTCGCGGATGCCGTAGCGGTTCTTGGCGACGCAACTGGGCCCGCCGACGCAGCGGAGGATGCGTTCGCCGCCCGAGGAGCCGATGGTATGCGCGATGGTCCGCTTGCGGCCGAAGCCAGCATCCTCGGATTGCGTGCGGCACTTCCGGGTGGCAAACAACACGGCATCGCACCACTCGCAGACCAGCGCCGCGGCATGCTTGTGCAGCCGGGGCGAGTAGCGGTCGTAGGGGGACGACTCAGGATCCTCGAAGCGTTCGACCTTGGCATGGGCGATGAGCAGGACGACCATGTTGCGGTCGTGGCGTAGGGCGTTGAGATGGTCGATGATCTCGCGCCAATAGTTCAGGGCATGCATGTAGCTGTGGGCACAGCCGCCGAAGGTGCTCTTCGGTGATCGGGTCGCGGCCGGAGTCGACGAGGGGGAGGAATAGGATTTCCTCCTGGATGTCCGGGGCCATCACCCGCGCGATGTGAGGCACCCGGCCTGACGAAACCACAGTTGTCGCGGTCGACTTGTCCGCCAGCCGCGGCGGTTCAAATCTTCGACCATTGGCAACAGCGACCCGAGCGACAGGTAAAGCTGGAAGATGTCGCGAACCCGGGCGGCTTCGGCGACGTTGATCACCAGGTTGGGACTGCCGTGGGATCGGTCGACGTCGTAGCCGAGGACGGGCTGGCCCCCGGCCCACTTGCCCTTGCGTCGCATGGCGGCGAGCTTGTCACGGATGCGTTCGCCGATAATCTCCCGCTCGAACTGGGCGATGGCAAGCCCGGTACGTCAGTGCCGGGACAACGCAGCCGCACCAGCCGGCCCATCGAGTTGGCGGTGTTGAACGGCTGCGTGACGGAAATGATCGACACCCGGTGCTTCTCGAACGCCTCCATCATCCGGGCGAAGTTGAGCAGGCTGCGCGAGAGCCGATCGACCTTGTAGACGACCACGCCGTCGATTTTGCCCGCTTCGATGTCGCGTAAGAGGCGAACCAAGGCCGGCCGATCCAGGCTGCCGCCGGTGAGGCATGCCGAAAAAGTAAGTTTCGCAGTCCGTCGCTCTGCCGAATCTCAATGTGCGGGTACTGACGGAAGTGTGGACTGTATTTTAAGGATCCGCCTGTTGTTGTGGACATGGTCAGGGGATTTGACTTTTTGATCCGAGCATCCAAGACTCCTGATTAAAGTTGCGTTCATCGTCCTGATCAGGTTCTCATCGTGATATTGAGATCCGAGCAGGCAAGGATCGTCACCGTGGATGAAAAGGTTGGAATGATGGAAATGATGGAAATGATCGGAAAAGTGCTGCTTACCCTGGAAGGAGAGAAGAAGATGCGAACGAGCGGGGAGGTAGTCAGGATAGTATGTTGGAATAATCATCCATGCTTGAAGACCTTTGTTGGCCGTGCCGGGAGCGGGCAGGCGCGGATCTCGTGGTTGTGAGGCTGAAGCGGCAACC
>JAOAAM010000397.1 GCA_026418875.1 Gemmataceae bacterium
ACCTTGGGTAGTGGGTCCGCCGGATCGGGGCTGAGATAACCGGTCGCCCGGGCACCGCTATGTGCCAGAAGCAGGGCCAGCGTGTCGCGAATCAGACTGCGTGGATCAGCGACACCCGATTGTGTCGCCATGAACGCGCAGAGAATCGACAATTCGTTCAGGTTCAGTTTTTTCGTGCCGGTCGAGGTGGTTGACCAATCCTTTCGCTCGATGGCACTCATCCGGATCGCCTGACTGGGCGGCACGAGTTCGGTGTAAAGGAATCTGAGGCGGATATCGCCGACGCGGATTTCCTGACCGTGATCCAACTCCGTGCGCTGGTGGACACGTTCGCCGTTGACGTAGGTTCCATTCAAGCTGAAGTCTTGAACGTGCCACCGACCGTCCTCGAAGACGATCTTGGCGTGAAGGCGGGAGGCATGCTCGCTGCGTAGGACGATCGTGTTGTCGCGGCTTCGGCCCAGCGACACCGGGTGAGTCGGATCGAGTTCCAGGCTCTCGGGTCGGGCGTCCCCGAATTCCACAGTGAGTCGGGCTTTCATACCGCCCGGGCCGATTCTCGCCGTCGGCCCGTCCTCGCGGAGTCGTCGGTTGGGGTTCTATCCATTCTGGCTCACATCCTGCCCCGAAGCAAACGACTTCTTCGTCTACCCGTCCCGCTAGCCGTCGCAGGATGTCGCTCTACACTGCCATAGTCCCCCCGATTCGGACCTTGTTGACGCCGTTCTTTGGCTCCCTGCCGGTGCACCCATGCGGCCGAATGCCACTGTTCAACTGTCGTTTTTGCTCCTCGCCGTGGGCCTCTCCGCAATTCGCGGCCAGCAGCCACCGGGCGGCGTGGCACCGACCCCGAAATTGCCCCCCGCAGAAGAGCGGGCCAAACTACGCCTGCCTCCAGGATTTGAGTTGCAACTTGTCGCTTGCGAACCGGACATCCGCAAACCGATGAATTTTACATTTGACCACCGTGGCCGGATTTGGCTGACCGACACGGTCGAGTACCCGTTCCCGGCGGAACCCGGAAAGGGACGCGACCGCATCGTGATCCTGGACGACTTCGGCCCCGACGGCAAAGCTCGAAGCATCTCCGTTTTCGCCGAAGGACTGAACATCCCCATCGGCATCATCCCCTACCGCGACGGCTGCATCGTCTGGAGCATCCCAAATATCTGGTTCCTGCGTGATACCGACGGCGACGACCGCGCCGACGAGAAAAAAATTCTCTTCGGGCCGTTCGACTACGTGGACACCCACGGCAATATCAACAGCTTGACATTCGGCTACGATGGCTGGTTGTATGCCTGCCACGGCTTTCGCAACGACTCCCGAGTTCGCGGTGCCGACGGCCACGAAGTCCACCTCAACAGCGGGAACATCTTCCGCATGCGGCCCGACGGTTCCCGCATCGAAATCTTCACCCGCGGACAGGTAAACCCCTTCGGCATGACCTGGGACGATTGGGGCAACCTCTATTCGGCGTGTTGCCATTCCCGGCCCCTGACGCAACTACTCCGCGGGGCGGTCTACGAGAGTTTTTCCAAACCGCACGATGGTCTCGGCTTCGGCCCGCACATGAATGATTTCGGGCAAGAGCACTCGACTGGTTTGTGCGGCCTCGTCTATTACTCGGCCGACCACTTCCCGTCGGAATACCGTGGCCGACTATTCCTCGGCGATGTTGTCTTGAATCGAATCAACAGCTACACCGTCGAACACGTCGGATCATCACCCCGGGCCGTCTTCCATCCGTTTATCGTGAGCGAGGATCCTTGGTTCCGGCCTGTCGATTTACGCTTGGGACCAGACGGGGCGGTCTACCTCGCCGACTTCTATAACGCCGTCATTGGCCATTACGAAGTCCCTCTCGATCATCCCAAACGGGACCGCACCAGTGGACGCCTCTGGCGGATCGTCTGGCGGGGGATGGACGGGAAAGCTCCGTTGCCGACTCGACCCTACGACGACCTCCGCCGCGAATCGGTGGACCGACTCGGCGAACTCTTGGGGCATGCCAACCTGACAGTCCGCATGCAAGCCATGCACGAGTTGGCACAACGCGGGGCTGACGCAATTCCCCCTGCCAAGGCCATCCTGCACCAAGGGGGAGCATGGCGGCCCCGGTGCCATGCCCTGTGGGTGCTTGAGCGATTGAACGCGGTGGACGCAGCGGATGAACGAGTGTGTCAATCGAGTGTCGAACCGGAACTGCGGGTTCATTATACCCGGTTGTTGGCTGAGCGACCGAGTTTGAGCGACGAACAGCGTGACTGGCTATTGGGCGCTTTGGACGCTGAGGCCCCGCTCCTCCGCCGAGCCGCTGCCGACGCACTCGGCCGACACCCGCACCCAGATCATGTCATTCCCCTCATTCGCCGGTATCGTGCCACCGATCCGAAAGATTCCCATCTTCGACACACGATCAAGATGGCCCTGCGTGATCATGTCCGTGCCGGGGTGACCTGGCAGGTTCGCTTGGAGCAACCAGAGGTCTTGGCCGAGGCGATTCCCGGAGCGCCGGACACCCGAGGTGCCCGTTTCCTCATGGACCTGCGACGGGACTTGCCGCCGCCTCATGAGATCGAGTTGATCGCAAGGCATGGAGATGCTGCCACCCTCGACGAATTGGTCCAACGCCTCCGTTCGACAACTCCGGAGTTGCCGCAACGAATCGAGGCGTTTCGCTCCTTGCGTCGTGGCTTGCAGGCGGCCGGCCGACGCTGGAGTGATTCAGCCCGAGAATGGAGCCGGGAATTAGCGCGAAATGCCTTGGACTCCGGCGATCCGGCACGGGTTGAAGCCGCCGCCGACATCGTCGCCACGATGAAAGACCGCTCTTTCGAGCAACGCCTGTTGGCGATCGCCCGGGATGTTTCCCAAACCGCACAGGCCCGACAGGCCGCTTGTGCCGCCCTGGTCGCGCTGGATCCAGACCAGCATGTCACGCTGTTGGGTGGAGTGATTCGGGACGAAGGGGCACCAGCCGAACTGCGCGAGAAGGTAGTTCGAGTGCTGGGCGGGCTGAATCGACCGCAAGCCCGCCAGGAGTTGGTGAACTCCTTCTCGGTTGTACCTGCTGCATGGACGACCCAAATTGCCGTGGGGCTGGCTTCAACTCGGGCCGGAGCGGAAGAATTGCTCACTGCCATTGCCAGTGGCAAGGCATCGCCCCGCTTGCTGCTCGAGCCTGCCGTCATCGCCTCGCTTCGCCAACATCGGGTGCCTGGGCTGGATGAGCGGGTGCAAAAGTTGACGGCCGGTTTGCCTCCCGCGGACGAAACCATCTCGAATCGCATACGGGATCGATTGAATGATTTGCAAAAGAGTCCGGGCGATCCGGCAGTGGGTGCCAAGGTCTTCCAGCAGCATTGTGCCGCGTGCCACCAGATCGGCGGACAGGGGGCAAAGATCGGGCCGCAACTCGACGGTATCGGGGCACGCAGTCTTGAACGGCTTCTTGAAGATATTCTCGACCCGAACCGCAACGTGGACCCGGCCTTCCGCAAAAGCCGCATCTCCATGACCGACGGTCGCGAGTTCCAGGGGCTGGTCTTGCGCGATGAGGGTGAGCTTGTAG
>JAOAAM010000416.1 GCA_026418875.1 Gemmataceae bacterium
GATGTCGGGCGAGCCGCCGGCCCTCGTGTGGTTCACGCACGCCGCAGGTCGTCTGCCAGGGCTTGTGCCCGCGGTGGAGTCGTTCACGGTGGAGCGCACCGCGATCGAGGTGTTGTCTGCGGATGCCGGCTGCCGAGCCGCGCTCCTGCTCGCGGGGCGGTGGAGTGAAAACGACCTGCCACGCACCCATCTGGACACGGTGATTCCGCGACCCGACGGGATGCCACGGGAGTCTTCGCCGTCGGCATACCGACCGGCCAACTCGCCGCCCGGACCGCGAGTCTGGCGCGAGCGCTGAATGCGACACGGATCAGAGCACGGACCGTTCCGCATCGTTTCTCCGAGACGAAACCCATGCGAACCCGCCACCGCATCCCGACGATCTTCACGCTGTCCATGCTGGACGTGTTCTGCTGTGCCCTGGGGTGTGTGATTTTTCTTTGGTTGTGGAACGATCGGCTGGCGAAGATGCGGCTCAAAGCCGCGGACGACACCCGACAACAACTCGAATCGTTACGGGCCGATTTCCTCCAAGCCCGGGCGACTATCTCTTCCTTGGAGTCCCAAATCGCTCAAGCACAAAGCCGACTCGCCGCGACCACCAGCGACTTGAAAAAAGCCCAAGACGAGGCGACGACGCTCGCCCGGCTGAGAGATCAGACCGCGCAGGAGTTGGCCGCCGCACGGAGCGAGTTGGCCGATTGGCAAAAAACTGCCGACGCCCTGCGGAAAAAATCCCAGCAGCAAGAGCAGTCCGCCCAAGCACTCGCCGAGCAACTCGCGAAAAAATCCACCGACGAAAAACAACTGCGAAGTGAAATCGCCGCCGCCGAACAACGAATCAGCAGCTTGGAGGTGTTGCTGCGCGATCGGGACAAGGATCTGACCGTGGCTTCCGCTCGAGTCAAGGAACTGACCGAGCAGCTTCATAGCTTGGAGGGGCAACTGCGGATGCTGCGGGCCAAATCGCAGGAATCGTTGTCCGAGCAGGGAGAGAAACTCGCCGCCGCCCAGGCTCGCATCCAGGAATTGGAGAAATTCCTCAACAACCGCAAGAGCAGCCTGATCGAGTTGCAGCGGACCTTGGACGACTTGCAATCGGAGAAGAGGAGCCTCAGCGAGCAATTGGCGAAATTCCGGCTGGCGGCGGATAATCGCTTCGCCGGCATCAGTCTGACCGGTCGGCGGGTCATCTTCATCATCGACATGTCGGGCAGCATGCGCATGGTCAACGCCCAGACCGAGGCACCGGGGAAATGGCCGTTAGTCATTGCAACGACGACGAAGATCATGCGGAGCCTGCCCGATTTGGAAAAGTTTCAAGTCATCGTCTTTAGCGAAGGCGCGAGCTTCCCGTTGGGTCAACCGAATAATTGGTTTGACTACGACGAGACCTCTGCCGACCGGGTGGAGCGTGCGTTGAAAGGGATCGATCCTCGGGGAAACACGAACATGTACGCGGCTTTCGAGGCCGCCTTTCGCTTCCGCCCGCTCGGTCTGGATACGATCTACTTGCTCTCGGACGGCTTGCCAAATGTCGGTCCCGGGTTGACCCCCCTGGAACAGACGCAAGTCATGAGCGAGGTGCAAAAAGGCGAACGTCTTGGACGGCACATCCGGAATATGCTAGGCTCTTCGTGGAACCGCCCAGCGACTGGCTCAGCCAAAGTTCGGATCAATTCCATCGGTTTCTTTTACGAAAGTCCCGACCTGGGATCGTTCCTCTGGGCACTGGCCCGTGAGAATGACGGGAGCTTCGTGGGCATGAGCCAACCATGAGCGGGAGACGGTTCCATCCTGGGGGTCGTCATGACGATCGATGAAGCGTTGCAATCGCTCACCAATCTAACCGTGGACGGGCAGGGCCGGTTGGCCCAATTCACCTTCACCAAAGATCGAGCGGTGGGTCACTTGCAAGCCCGGTTGCCCAAGAATTTTTTGGCCTTGCCAAATCCGACAATCGAGTGGGTCCTGCATTGGCGCGACGACCGAGGCATGGAGCAACGGCTGATCTCCACTGACGTACACAGCTTGCTGAAGCGTTTTGGCCCGGTGGATCTGCTCCTCACCCCGGCCCACTCGCTGGACGAAGTCCTTCAACCGGTGTGAACGCATGCCACATCGCCGAGGGTGAACTCAACCCGTAAACTGCCAAGGAGTCATGAGTCTCACCCAGGAGAGATGCCGATGCCACACACCCTGCCCGATCTGCCGTATCCCCATGACGCACTCGAACCGATCATCGACAAGATGACGATGGAGATCCACCACGGACGGCACCACAAAGCTTACGTGGATAACCTGAACAAGGCGTTGGAAAACCATGCCGACCTTCAAGCGAAGAGCTTGGAGGACTTGCTTCGCGGCATCAAGGTCGTGCCGGAGGCGATCCGTACGTTCTTTCAATACAACGGCGGCGGCCTCTACAATCTCTCGCTTTTCTGGGAGATCATGGCCCCCCCCGGCAA
>JAOAAM010000489.1 GCA_026418875.1 Gemmataceae bacterium
CCAAGTTGGCCGCCAAGGAGCGGCAACATCTGGCCGACTCGTTATTGCAACTGGGCGCGGGAAAGCGGAGCAAACTCTTGCCGCATGCCGAAGCCGGCGTCATGCGCTTGGCCGGCCTGTTGAACGACGAACGGGTGGCACCGCTGCTGTGGGCGAGAGTATTGCCGCCGCATCCTCCCGAAGCCCGCGCCGCCGCCTTGCAGTCGCTGGGCCAATGGGTGAAGTCTCCCAGCAAGGATGAGCGCGACAAGCTGTTCCAGTGTGCGGCGGATTCCGACTTCCAAGTTGCCGCTCCCGCCCTGATGATCCTCGATCGTCTGCCACTCAGCGAAAAACTGGTTCCCGGCTTCATCCAACTCTTGCGTGCCCCGGACGTGGCCGCCCGTCGCCTGGCGGTCAGCAAAGTCGGTGATCGGGATGACAAGGAAGTCGTCGAAGCGTTGATGGAATCGCTGCACCATCCGGATGCAAGTTTTCGGCGGGAGGTGATGCAGAAACTGGGGCAGACGGCGCGCGGTCGGAAAGCCCTGGTTCGCCAACTCTTGCATACCGAGTCGCACGACGAAGCGTGGACGATCGCCCGCTTCCTGCTCCCGTTTGCCCGCAAGGAGCCTGACTCCTGGGCGGACGATCTGTTTCCGGCCGCCGCCGCCGCGCTGGAGGAAGGGGATCGCCGAGCCGACCCGTTGTTGTTCGTGTTGCGGGAAAGTTCTCCCGGCGTGCTGCGCGAGCGGCTCGACCAACGGGCACAGGCTTGGGTCAAGAAAAAAGATTTTGAAAAAGCCCTGGCGATCTACCGCGTCCTCGCTCGTGATCCCGCCATTGGTCGGCCGATTCGTCTCGGACTGGCCAGCGTCGGCCTCAAGCTCTCCCCTAAGGAACTCGATGAACACGCCCGATCGCAGGATCCTTGCCTGCATCACTTCGGGCAGGCCGCCGCGGAAGACTCGGCCGCGGTCGTCAAGCACCTGGAGAAAACGGTTTGGCTCGATGCCGACGACCTGTACTATCTCGGCTTCCATTTTGCCGAGTCGACCGGGGGATTGCGCGAGTTCGGGGCGGAGGTGCTCCGTCTGCTCATCAAGCGGTTTCCGAAGTCGAAGGTCGCTTCGTCGGCCAAAAACAAGTTGAAATCCATCCGCTGAGGTTGCGGCGAGGATGGATCCATCGATTTCGGGTGGTTGATGCGTTTTGGAGAGTTTCCCATGCGTGCGACAATGGCTTGCTTGGCAGTACTCGCTTTCTCGGGTTGGGGGTGGGGCGCGGAAGAGCCGCCTGCATCCGGCAAGTATTGGGTGTTCATCGGGACTTACACAGGCGGTCGAAGCGAGGGCATCTATCGAGCGGAGTTGGATGTACGGGGCGGGACGTTGACTCAACCCGAGCTGGCCGCCAAGGTCGAGCATCCATCGTTTCTGGCGATCCATCCTTCGAGAAAGTTCCTCTATGCCGTGGGCGAGACGGGAAGCCGGACCGACTCGGGCAGTGTCCATGCCTTCCGACTCGACGTGCAAACCGGGCAGTTGACGCCGATCAATGCGGTCCCCTCCCACGGCGGGGCGCCTTGCCATCTGATTGTGGATCGCGCGGGGAAGAATGTGCTGGTGGCAAACTACACGGGCGGCAGCGCGGCGATGCTGCGACTGCGTGACGACGGCGGGCTGAGCGAGCAAGCGGCCGTCGTGCGCTACAGCGGTAAGAGTGTCAACCCACAACGGCAGGAAGCGCCGCATGCCCACTCGATCAACCTCGATCCAACTCAGAAGCTCGCCGTCGTCGCCGACCTCGGATTGGACAAACTCCATATCCACGATTACGACCCGGACACGCTGGCCCTCAAACCCGTGGACCGTTTCCTCAAACTCGCGGATGGTGCCGGCCCGCGCCACTTCGCATTCCACCCCACGGAAAAATGGGCGTATGTGATCAACGAATTGAACTGCACCCTCGACGTGCTGCATTACGAAACCAACGGCCGGTTCGAGATCGTCCAGACCGTCAGCACTTTGCCGGAAAGTTTTCGTCCCGGTTACTCCACCGCCGAGGTGCAGGTGCATCCTTCCGGCCGATTTGTATATGGCTCGAATCGGGGACATAACACGATTGTCGGCTTCCGCATCGATCCGGCGAATGGCAAATTGACGTTGATTGGCCACCAGGGCGAGTCGATCAAGACACCGCGGAACTTCGGTATCGATCCGACGGGCCGCTGGATGATTGTCGGCAGCCAGGAGGGCAACTTGCTCGTGGTGTACGAGATCGACCAGAAGACGGGGGAATTGAAGGTCACGGGTCGGACGGTTCCCGTCGGTTCGCCGGTGTGCATCAAGTTCGTTCCGAAGCCGTGACGGTGGATCCGTCGCGGTGGCGGGCGCGGAACATCCAGTAGAGGATGGTTTTCAACTCGAACGGTTTGAGATCGGGTCGAAGCGAAAGCAACCGGGCGGCGATCCCCGCGAGATGGGGCGTCGCCCAACTGGTGGCTGGTTCTCTTGCGAACGGGCCTAGGTAGCCGCGGGCATGCGCCTGAAATTCGACCTGCTCACGCGGCCGATACGCGAACTCCAACGGATCCTCGAACAGCCCCTTGTCCACGGAGATCAGCGGCGGCGAGAAGACCGCGGGATAACTGCGGGTGAGGGGGTGTTCGTTGTGCGCCGCGGCAAACACGAGCACGTCTCGAAAATACGCCTCTTCGATGACCCGCTGAAGTTGCACGCGACGCTGGATCTGCTGCAACCGATGTTCCGGCACCCCGAGTGACAGATTGATGACTTTGCAATTCCACACTTGCATGCAATGGTGCAGCGCCCGGATGACGTTTTCCACCTCGCAGCCGCCCTGATGCCCGAACACGTCGGCGGAGTAAAGTTTGACCCGAGGGGCGATCGTCAGGATGATGTCGGCGACGGTGGTGCCGTGCGGTGCCGATTGTTTGCCAGTGTAGGGCAAGGGTTCGGGTTGGTCGGAGCGGAAAATCGCGCCGTCGATGGGATCGATCCGATGACCTCGGGCTTGATGTTTTGCTTCGAGCAAGGCACGGTCGATGCCGCTGTCGATCACGCCGACGACGACCCCTTCGCCGGTGGCACGAGGATCGTCGAGCAGTCGCTGGGGTGTCACCAACGCGAACAGTTGATCGAAAATCGACGGTGCGTCGGACATGGCCGGAGCAGGGGGTGGGGAGTCGGATCGGCTCATGGGACGTTGGTCACGGAGTCGATGAGCTGTCCCA
>JAOAAM010000502.1 GCA_026418875.1 Gemmataceae bacterium
CGATAAACAGTCCCCCTATCGCCGAAACGAGCCGATTCGCGTCACCGTTCGTTTTCCGGACGATGCCCCGGCACCGCCGGCGGATACCCCCGTCAAGGTACTTGTCGAACGATTCCGACTACGCCGCGCGGGCGAGCGGATCAGTGAACTTCTCGAAACCCAAACCTTAACCTTAAGTCGCACCAAGAGCAGTCGGGCGAACTTCGAGACGTTGCTGACCCGGACTCCCGATGGCGACTACAAGTTCTCTTTGGTTTCGCCGACCGTGGATGGGCCGCGGCCCACGGTGGAGAACCGCGTCTTGCCGCCTCCCGGCGAGTTGGACCGGCTGCGGATGAATCAAAGTGAATTGGAGCAAGCGGCCCGCGAGTCGCGGGGGAAATTCTACACCCTCGCCGACGCCCATCGCTTGATCGGCGATTTGCCCAGCGGGACACGGATCACCTTGAACCAGCCACGACCGCCGTGGCCCCTTTGGAATCACGCTTTGACGTTCCTGTGGGTTCTCGGGATGTTGACCTGCGAGTGGATCTTGCGAAAACAGAGACGGTTGCTGTGAGACCGAGGTCAAGAGACGTTTGCCACGTTTAGCCCAGGGAGGTTTCCCAGGACCACAGGAGACGGCATCGAGGCAAGCGATTGAACGAGCCAAGGCCCATCGCCGCAAAGCCGTGGATCACCCGCACGGTGCTTGCGATCGTGCTGGCGACGTTTTTCTCCGACGTCAGCCACGAGATGTGCACCTCGGTCCTGCCCCTGTACCTGGCCACAATCGGGCTAGGTCCGGCAGCGCTGGGGCTAATCGAGGGAGTCGCAGATTTCCTGGTCAGCATTTCGAAACTCGCCGGGGGCTATCTCGGCCATCACGTGGTCAGGAAGCGGCCTTGGGCGTCGCTCGGCTACCTGGTCACGACTTTATCGACTTGGGGTATTGCGTTCGTTGGTTCGCTGGGGGCCGTGTTGACTCTCCGAAGCGCGGCCTGGGTGGGGCGAGGTTTCCGCTCACCCCTGCGAGATTATTTGTTGGCCGATGCGGTCGAACCGACCCACTTCGGCCGGGCCTACGGGCTGGAGCGAGCGGGCGACATGCTCGGTGCCGTCGTCGGCCCTCTCATCGCCGTGCTATTGCTGTGGCTCGGCATTGAATTTCGCATCATCATCCTTTGGACGATTGTTCCTGGTTTGCTCGCGGCGGGCGCTTTTTTCTTCTTCACCCAAGAGCGCTCCACGCCGTACGTTTCGCGTCCGGCCTCGGCCACCGAATCCGCGACCCGTCGGCCGCCCTTCCCGCGGCTGTTCTGGTGGTTCCTGATCGGCGTGTTCCTTTTCGGCCTGGGTGATTTCTCACGAACCTTTCTCGTGTGGCTGGCTGCGCGAGCCCTCGGTGAAGACGGGCATCTGCTCGCCGGTCATCTCTCGCTTGCCGCGTTGCTGTACATGATCCACAACTTGGTCAGCGCCGGCGCGGCCTACCCCATCGGCCACATCGGCGACCGTCGCTCCAAACGGGGCATGCTGATCGCTGGTTACGCTTTGGGGGTCGCGACCAACATCCTTCTGGCAGTCGCGGGAGGCCAAATCGTGGCGTTGTTCGCCGTGATCGTGATGTCAGGTGTCTATATCGCCATCGAGGAGACACTGGAAAAGGCGGTCGCCGCCGAGTTGCTGCCCCGAGAACTCCGCAGCCTGGGTTTTGGCATCCTGGCTTGCGCGAACGCCGTCGGCGACATGGCATCGAGCCTGTATGTCGGCTATTTGTTAGAGAAGGATCGCGCGGCCCTCGCTTTCGCCATTGCCGCGGGGTTCGGACTAATCGGTTCCCTATGGTTGCTGATCCTGACGTCGGCACGGCGACTTCGCTGATCCGCGAGGGACCTCCCGGCGGTGACGTGTCGCAAGCCCTCCGAGGCAATTTCGCGGATCCGCAGGGGGACCTCCCATCATCGACTCGTCGAGCCTTTGGACATGATCCCGTTGCGTGACGAATTGATCGAGATCGACGAAGCGATGTCTGGCCAGACACTCGCCGCGGTGGTCCGCCGTTGCTTGACCGGGGCATCTTGGAGCCAAGCGAAGCGGGTGATCCTCGGCCGGCACGTCCGGGTCAATGACGAGCTTTGTCTGGACCCGGCTCGGCGCTTGAAGCTCGGCGATGCCGTGGCTGTTCGCCGGAGACCCGAGCGGCTTCCCTCCGCATTCGCCGAGGAACTGAACATCCGCCATTTGGACGATCACGTCGTCGTTGTTGAGAAACCTGCGGGGTTGAATACGGTGCGTCACCCTGCGGAATTGCATTGGAAGCAAGCCCGGCGGCAGCTTGCCCCCACGCTTCAAGACCGTGTGCAATGGGCCATCGCGGCTCGCTTTCGCCGAAAGTTGCACGAACTCCCCCGACTGCGGATCGTCCATCGCATCGACAAGGAGACGAGCGGCCTGGTCGTGTTCGGCCGAAGTGCCCATGCGGAGCGCGAACTCGGACGACAATTCCGCACGCACCAGGTGATTCGCCGCTACCTCGCTCTGGTCCCCGGCTCGTTCAGCCCGCGGACGATCCGCTCGTTTCTGGTTCGGGATCGCGGCGATGGTCGGCGCGGCAGCACCAGCGTGCCGGGCATGGGGAAGGAGGCGATCACGCATGTGGAGGTGGCCGAGCGACTCCCCGGCTACACTCTATTGAGTTGCCGACTGGAGACCGGGCGGACACACCAAATTCGAATTCATCTCGCGGAAGCGGGTCACCCCGTTTGCGGCGACAAAGTGTATGTTCATCGACCTGACGGCACCGTCCTGCCCGATCCAAGCGGCTGCCCGCGATTGTTCCTTCACGCGACCGAGTTGGGCTTTTGTCATCCGGCGACCGGGGAGGCGATGCACTGGTCCATGCCCCTGCCGGACGACCTGCAATCCGTGCTGATCCGACTGCGGCACGGCGACCACCCGGACCAAGCCGTGCCCCCCCGCACCCCCTAGCATGTCCGCATGGAGATCAAGTGGACGGACCACGACCCGGAGAGCGGCGAGCGCCGTTTCCTTCGGGCCGTGCGCTTCGCGGGATTCTGGAAATTCCAGTATCGCTCCACGCGCCGGGGTGTCTGGACCCGACTGCATCCTCCCACGCTGGAAATGTGGGAAACCGTCCTCGACGCGCTCCAACGTCGCTATCGCCGACGTGAGGGCGTCAGCGAGGAGGACATCCAACAGGTCGAGCGCATCATCCGTGAGTTACGCTCTCGTCTCGCACCCGAAGAGGAATGAGAAGATGCCGTATTCTCCCATCCTGGCCACCCTCGGCTACATCCTCTCCCCCGACCGAAAGCGAGTCCTCATGATCCACCGCTCGGCTCGACCCGATGACCTTCACGCGGGGAAGTACAACGGTCTGGGCGGAAAATTGACCTCGGGCGAGGATGTGGTCTCCGGCATGTGCCGCGAGATTCGAGAGGAGGCCGGAATCGAATGCCTCGACCTGAAACTGCGCGGCACCATTTCTTGGCCGGGCTTCGGCAAGAGTGGCGAAGACTGGTTCGGGTTTATCTTTCGGATCGACCGTTGGCAAGGGGAAGCCTTCGCCGCCAACGCCGAGGGCACCTTGGTCTGGGTCGATGTCGATCGGATCCTGGAGTTGCCCCTCTGGGAGGGCGACCGACTTTTCCTGCCGCTTGTTTTTGCAGACCAACCCGCCCAGTTCCACGGTGTCATGCCCTACGCCAACGGCCGCCCCATCTCATGGACCGTTCGCTCGGTCGGCGTTTGAGCCAACACCGCAAATGACCGACCGCGAACGACTGCCGGCCGCTCGTCGTCGATGTGATCGGGCGGTGTCGGAAAGAGGCTCAAACTCCCTCGGGCGTCTTCACGTGGAATTCTCGTCGCGCCACCAGAATCGCCCCCAGGATAGTGCTCACCAGGGCGACGAGGCCGAGAACCAAGGTCGCCTGTACCACCGTCGGATGCTGGGGAAGGTTCGCGTTGGTTCCCAGTTGCCAGAGTTGGGCAGCGATATTTGTCGTCTGACCACGAACTTGCACCGGCTCGAATTCGATCAGGCGGCAAGCCAGCAAGCGGGTGTAGTAGATCACGGTCAGGTAACGAATGTTGAACTCCAGATTCGCCAGCAACCCCTCGAAGACGACGGCATAAATCACACTCGCCACCAGCGATCGTCGGGTCAAAAGACTGATCAGGCCAAACAAGGAACCGTATGCGACGACCGCCAGCACATGTAAGCCTGCGACTCTTGCGAATCGCGCCAAACCATCCGAGAGCCCCAAATCGCCGCCCACGTGGACCGCGACGAAGGTCACGGCGGTGAAGACGATCGTCAACAACCCCGTGGTCGTCATCACCGTGGCCATCTTCGTCACATAAATGGCCCAACGTGGGATCGGTCGGATAAGCAAGTAGGTCAACGTTTGCTCTTCCTGCTCATCGGTGATGATTCCCGCGGCGTATACCAAGGCCACCAACGGAAGCAGCACCTGAGGGATGAACATGAAGACCATCCACAGTTCGGTGACCGAGCGCGGTGCGTCAGGAGCCAATAGCCTAATAACCACCGTCAGCAGTGCGGGCAGCAATAGCAGCAGCCCCAAGACCATCCAGCGCCGGCCGTGCAAGTGCTGACGAAAGGTCAACAGGTACAGCGCCCATAGCGACGTGATCAGCGAACCGAAACGCCTCCGTCGAGGACATAAATCATCAGCATTCCCGGCGCGAGAGGGGATCACCCCAGCACGCACCGCGGCGGAACTTGAGGTCATTTGGTCACCAAATACTTGAACACGGCCTCCAAGTTATCGTCCTCCGAATACACTTCGTCGACGGTGATACCCTGTTCAAGCACCAATTGAGGCAGGCGGGAGTAGAAGGCATCCGGCTGACGTGTCTCGACCATGATGCTCCGGCCGTCGAGGATGCGGACGCCTTCGACGCCCGTCTCCTCGAGTAAGCGCGCCGCCAGCCGCCGATGTTCAGAGCAAACCACGACAATGTGATGCGGGTGTCGATCAATCAGGTCGCGGATTTCACGAACGTGCCCGACGGCGACCAACCGCCCCCGGTTCAACAGGACGATGTGCGACGTGA
This sequence comes from Gemmataceae bacterium, assembly GCA_026418875.1. Classification (GTDB taxonomy): domain Bacteria; phylum Planctomycetota; class Planctomycetia; order Gemmatales; family Gemmataceae; genus CAKZUU01. The sequence continues at coordinate 5,086 of JAOAAM010000502.1, forward strand.
GTGCTTGCACCTCGTGCAACACATGGCTGGAGATGACGACGCTCCGGCCGTCGGCCGCCAGTTTCAACACCAGTTCCATGATGTCCCGGCGGGCGATCGGATCGGTTCCGCTGAGGGGTTCATCGAGGAAGACCACCTGTGGGTCGTGAACCAGGGCTTGGGCGATTTTCGTTCGCTGTCGCATCCCCTTGGAATAGCCACGGATCGCCCGATGGGCATGCGGAGACATGCCGACGGTCTCGAGAGTTTTTCGTGTGGCATCGCGTGCGTCGGACCGAGACATCCCGCCGAGCCGAGCCGAAGTGTACACGAAATCCCATCCGGACATCCATTCGTAAAACGCATCCTGCTCGGGGCACAAACCGATGCAACGATTCAGGCGTGGATGATTCCAGACGGGTTGGCCCAACACTCGGACCTCTCCCTGGCTGGGGAAAAGCTGCCCGGTGGCCAGTTGCAAAAATGTCGATTTCCCGGCACCGTTGGGCCCCAACAAACCCGTGATGCCACGGGTCACTCGGATCGACAACTTGTTCAAACCGATGACCGGCCCGTACCACTTGGAAACCTCGTGGAACTCGACCACCGGCGTCATTTCAGCCGATCCAGAGACCGGATGCGGAAATTGAGAATCCATGCGGACGCACCCAATAGCCCCAGCACAACACCCGCTGACCACGTCCAGGGATACCGATCTCCTTGGTAACGATTCAAAAACTCGCGACGTTCTTCGCCTTCGAACTGTTCTGCCAGTCTCTCCCAGACCGCATTCGTGCCCAGGATGGCACTGCTCAAGCGAGACAAATTTGCAGTAAACGACAGAAGCGGCCGCCAGTTCGTGTCTTTGGCTCGATCCTCCTCGTCTCGCAACTCCTGCCGCAAACGCTGAAGACGATCAGCAAGCTCGGCGTCGTCGCGGGGCAGTCCCCCGGCATTCCTCGCCCCCCGACGCGGTGCAGAGGTTTGCAGCTCTCGGATGCGGCGGTTGTGCTGGAAATTTCGATTCGCTTCCGCAACCGTTTCCAGGATGCCGACCGTCGTCGATCCGAACAGCCACATCCCCAGCCACATCAATCCCACGAAACGAGAGTTTCGCGTCACCGAGGAT
>JAOAAM010000525.1 GCA_026418875.1 Gemmataceae bacterium
GGGCACGACATAGACCCGGGGGCTGTTCCCCAGCCGAGCATACAAGCTCTGCTGATCGTCCGTCTCTTTGCCAAAACGGTATGTCTTCGGCTCGGCGGCATCCTTCAATTGCACCACCACCTCGGTCCGCGCGGGTTGCAAGCCGAAGCGGGCCAGTTCGGTATCCGTTGCCTGCCGGGCAATGACCTTCGTCGCGGAGAGTGCTTTGACGGCATTGACGATCTGGTCGATACGGGCCGAGTCGGCCGTTCGACCCGCCACGTCGGCCGGCTGCACCAAATTCCACGTGCTCGCCGTCGGATCCTGGTTCGGTCTCTCGACCTCGTACCTCGTCTCCCCCCGATTGAACGATACCTTGACGACCTGCTTTCCATCGAACGACGGCAAGGTCGTGTCCAGGTAATCGGCCAGCGGACGGGTCACCGTCGCCAACGTCGACTCCGGTAACGCGACGAGGATCGACAAGATCCCCGCGGTCCGACGAACGTAGACGATGTCTTTGTCCTTTTTGCCAAACTGGAGCGTCAGCGTCGGATCGCCTTTCAGCGTGGGTCGCTTGATGGCGGAGGAATCCTCCGGCTTCGCTTCGCTCTTCGACTCAGGGGAAGCGATTCCACCGGACCAAACGCGGATGACGACCGCGGGAGCGTCCAGACCGTAGGCCGAGTCGCCTGCCGCAGAATCCGGAAAATCCCGGATGTTCCGCTTCGCCGTGAGGGTGTCCAGCAGCGCGTTGACGGCGGCATCATTCGCGCTTTCGAACGTGTCGCCCCCCTCGAAGATGTACCAGCGGGGTGGAGTGCCCAAGCGGCGGAGTTCCATCGGCTTCGCTTCACCGGCCCATTGCACGTCCAAGGCGTCGATGTTGAATGGCAACAGATGCGTCAACGTCCGGTCCCGCATCTGATTCGGATTCTTGATCAGGGCACGAATCGGGTCGAATGCCTTGGCGTCGAGTTTGACGACGAAACGTTCCCCGCTGAGGGTGGCGAAGACTTTCGCACCGTCGTCGGTGGTTTTGCCCAGAAGCAAGGTTTCGGTCGTGCCATCGCCACGCCCTAGTTCGATGCGGAGCGATTCCTTGCCCGGTTCCAGACCGTACTCGGCGAGGTTCTCGGCCCCCTCGATGATGTCTTCGCGTGGCGGCAGGCGTAAGCCCGACAGGCGAGTCAGCAGCGGCTTCACGCCGGCGATCGTCTGAGTGGCTGGGGTGGCGGGGTCTCCTTCGATGTCTGCTGGTCCCAGATTGTCCGGTTTGGTGAACGACCAGGTATTGTCAGTGCTTTTTTGCAGGACGATCTCCGCGCCGGATTCGGCGAGAGCGATCTTCTGCACGTTGTCCCATGGAACCAGCGATCCCTCGGCCAGCAGGTAGGTCGGTCGAAACTCTGTCACACTCCGGAGCGATTCACCGACGCTGCCCGCATTATCGACGTTGGCTTGCAGCATCGGACGGATCGATTCGCGAGGCAGCATCAAGACCCGCTTCGGCTGATCGCCGCGAGCCGCGTAGACACGGCCGCCGCTTGCCAGGCTCAACTGCCCCAGCATGATGCGGATGCTCTGACTGCCACGGAAGAGAGTGATGGCGGCCGAGGGAGGGTCCAACCCCGCTTGCTGCAACGTGGGGACCGCACCTCGGCGGTCTAATCGCGCGTCGAACAAATTGCCCACCAGCCGATCCAGTTCGGCGGAATCGACCTTGGCCGGGTAAGGTTTGACCATGCGCCAGCCTTGGGCTGTGCGCTCGAATAACATGGCCTCGCCCGTCGGCGACAGACGTTCGATCTCGACCCGATCAACTGACTTTTTCAACTCGGTGAGTTCGTCCCCTTTGGCTTTGCCCCGCCAATCGGCCAAGAGGTAATCCTCGTCGGCGCGAGGTCCATACGTGAGCACCACGACGAAGACGACCAGAACGACGATGACCGCGGCGAACAGGATGTAAGTATTTCGCAGGTTCATGGCGACACTCGGCGATGTTTCGAGTCAGAGTCGGCGCGACGAGCGGATGCTGCAAAGCCGTCTCAGCTTCGGCGGACATTCCACACGATCACGCCCAATCCCAACACACCCAGGGCCATCGCGGCCAGGGGCAGGTAGAACAGGTTCCAATACGACGTCTGCTTGGGCAGGATGAAATAGCGGTACGATTTGGGTTCCACGCCGATGGTGGAGTAGCGTTCGCGGCACCAATCGATGGAACCTCGGACCAGGTCGAAGTTGATGCCGCCGCCTTGGGTCGGCATCATCTCGTTGGTGAGGAAGGCGGAGCAGCCGATGACCACGGCCCTGGGGGATCGGCCCTGGTTGGGTTTGTCGAACCCGTGGGGGTCGGCCGTTGGCGGCGACTCGCTGACCGTGATGAGGACCGGCGAGCGGTCGGCCGTCACACGCTTCCTCTGTTCCTCCGGGTCGAGCACCAATTTCTGCCAGGTGGCCAACGTTTGCTGGCCCATGTTCTCCTCGAGCCAAACGAAACCATCGGCTTGCAGGACGACATCGGCTTGCAAGCGGTTGTTGGCCGACCCGCCCGGTGCCGCCTCAAGTTTCCGAACCTCGGTCCAGATGACTCGGTTTTCGCCCACCAATAAAGCCAGCGGGTGGCGGGTGTCGAGGGCGCGGCCCACGGGGGTCACCAAGACGGCCTCGGGGTATGGCTGATTCCCACGCACGATCGGCAGGTCGCTGCCCCGAATGCGGAACGTCAGCACTTGTTGTTTGGTCGCCGTCACGCCGAGCACTTCCCGGAGGAAGTCCTCCAGACCAGTCGAAACCATTTGATTGTTGTTCGAGCGATCCGGGCCGGTCGGTCCCAGCAGCACGACAAGTCGGCCTTTTCGCGCCTTTTCGTCCGTCGGGTTCATGTACCGCTTCAATGCGGGGATCATGTCCAGCATGGGGCGGCGTGGCCCCGCCACGACGACGACTTCGGCATCGGGCGGGACGTTGAATTTATCGATGTCGGGGGTGTCGACTTGCAGCGGGCGAACGTCGTAATTCGCATTCGTCAGCCGCTGCACCAATTGGGCCAGGCCATCCGGGCCGCGGTCGGAAAAGTCGGGTTCGCCGTGACCTTGGGTGATGTACACAATCGGTCGGCGTTTCTCCTCGCCTAAGAAGTACAACTCTTGCAGCAACCGGACCTCGCCATTGAACGACCGCTGAGGATTGGCGCGGTCGGCGAGGTCGAAATTGATCAACTCGCTGGCTTGAATGAACGAATAATTATTCTCGGGCTTATCGCCGACCGCGACGAGTACGCCCCCCCCAGCCCGCAGGCTGATCTGGGGAAAACGCTTCACCAGGTCCCGCAAAGCTCCAGGGCTGGTGCCGTCGATCGGTACGTCCTCGAAGCGGAAGAAACGGGGATTGATCGACTGCATCTGTTCAAGGATGACCTGCATCCCCTGGTAGGCACCGGGATACATGTCGTCCTCGGGGTCGAGGAGCATGTAGACGACGACGGGCTTGTCCAGTTCGGCGATGTACTGGCGCGTCCGTTCACCGAGCGAGTAGAAACCGCCCTGCGTCGTGTCGTAGGGCAGGGGGTATCGCAACCAGACGAAGACACAAATGATCGTCAGGAGCATCGCCAGGAGCAAAAGCGACAAGACGGCGTTGTAGCCGTACAGCACTCGCCGCAGGGTGGCATCGACGCGCTCGTATCGGCGGGCCGCTTGGAAGGCGAGGAACGGCACGGCCAGGCCGACCAGCAAGGCGACCAGGGCCAGTAGTGGTTGCCAGAGTTTCTCGCGGTTATCGTCTCGGAGAAAATCGACGAGCGGCCCCCACCAGTACCAGGCCGCGATCAGGTCGCCGATCAGCAGGATGCCACCCGCCAAACCGCCCAGCAACAACAGGGCGTAGGCTTTCTGCACCGATAGCTCACGTTGCTCTTGGGTCGAGTCCGTTGCCATGTCTTTGATCCGTCGCTTCGCTTGATCGAATCAGGCGTTCTCGTTCTTGACTCAGTTCCTGAACGTCACAAACGGTGTGCGTTTCAGCCTTGGTCTAACTCCATCGCCGGGCCTCCAGCACCTTGATCGTGGCGGCGATCCAGAACACCGCTTGCGCGAATTGCACCACGATGTCGCGGACATACAGTTTGCCGTCGGTCGCCTCGATCCACATGTGGATGAAGGACATCGCCCGCATCACCGACTTGGCGGTCACGACGGCGCTGCTCGCCCCGCGCAGGTTCCTCTCGATGAAGAAAAAGCCGACCAGAATCATCATGCCCATCAGCGTCAACGCGGCTGAGATGATCTGGTCCCGCGTCAGGCTGGAGAAGAACATGCCCATCGCGGTGAAAGCGGCACCGCATGCCAACAAGGCCACCGAGAAACCGATCATCGGCCGAAAATCAAACTCCTGCCCCCCCTCCAATCGCAACGCCAGCAGGTAGAGCCACCATGGCAGCCATAACAGGATGAAGAAACCCCACGAAGCGAGGAACTTGCTCAGCACGATCAGCCAATCGCTCACCGGGGCGGTCAGCAAC
>JAOAAM010000587.1 GCA_026418875.1 Gemmataceae bacterium
GGGGACAACGATCGGGTCAACCGCTACACCCGGGCCGCCGGGCAGTGGCGCGATTGGCTCTCGGCGGACGTGATCAAACAGGACTCGGCGCGAAGCCTGTACGTGTACCATCAGGAATTCGAGGTCGAGGGCAGGCAGTTCGTCCGTCGGGGTTTTTTTGGCCGGGTGCGGCTGGAGCCATTCGGCCAAGGGGCCATCTTCCCGCATGAGGAAACGCTGTCGGGACCGAAAGCGGATCGGCTGAAGCTGCTCAAGGCCGCGGGAATGCAGTTCAGTCCGATTTTCGGCCTGTACCCGGATGAAACGTGCGAGGTGCAAGAGCTTTTGGAGGAGGCGGTCCGGCGGAGCTTGCCGATCGAGGCCGTCGATCACTTGGGGGTGAAGTCGCGGTTGTGGCCGGTGACCGACCAGCACGTCATTAGCGAAGTCGTCGGACGGATGGGGCCAAAACCCATCTTCATCGCCGATGGACATCATCGTTACGAGACGGGACTGCGGTATTTGGAGGAATTGCAGGCCTCCGGCGAACCGGTCCGCGAGGATCACCCGGCACGGTTCATCATGATGAACCTCGTCGGGATGAGCGACCCCGGATTACGCATCCTGCCGACGCATCGGCTCGTCAGCGGTACAGGATTCAGCGGCTTGACAGCGGAGCAGTTGAGGGCGAAGCTGGCCCCGCACGTCGAGTTCGAGTCGGTCGGTGAAGGACCGGCCGCTGCCGCGGCTGCCTGGGAGCGTATTGAAGCATCGGGCCGGCAGGAGGTGTTCGGCTTCGGCACGACGAGCGATGGCCTCTGGCAGGTGGGGCGATTCACCAACCCGGACTTGATGCGTGAGTTAGCCCCGAACCGCAGCGACGACTGGCGGGGCTTGGGCGTGGCCATCCTGCACGTCGTCTTGCTTGAGCGACTTTTGGGCGGCGGGGCGACATGCCAATACGTTCACCTGCTGCGAGAGGTCGAAGAAGCGGTGGCGAGTCGAAGTTGTGACCTGGCCGTGCTCGTCGCCCCGGCGACGATGGGGCATGTCGAGCGAATCTCGCGGCAGTTGGAGAAAATGCCGCCAAAATCGACTTACTTCTACCCGAAAATCCTCAGCGGTCTGCTGTTCTACAGTGTGAAAAACCTCTAATCGTCGATCCGGAGGGGTATCCTCACGATGCCAAAGCCGACCATTGATGCCCCTAGTCCGAAGGCAGCACCGCCCGAAGTTTACCCCGTCGGGCTGAGTTTCGATGTGGAAGAGCACTTTCGCATCGAGACGGCGGCACACCTCGAAGTGACGGCGGAGTTGAAAGAGGCCTACGCCCGGCGGATGGAAGATGCCACCCGTTGGCTCCTCGATCAGTTGGGCGAGCGTGGCATCCGAGCGACGTTCTTTGTCGTCGGACAGATCGCGCGATCCCATCCCCGGCTGGTTCGGCGAATGGCGGAGGAGGGGCACGAAGTCGGCAGTCACAGCTGGCAGCACAAACGGGTGCATCAATTCGATGCGACCAGCTTCCGTGAGGATTTGCGCCAAAGCATGGACGCTTTGTCCGATGCCACGGGACAGCCGGTCGTTGGCTTCCGGGCACCGACGTTCAGCGTGATGCGGCAAACCAGCTGGGCGATCGACGTGCTGGCCGAGGCCGGGCTGCTGTACGATTCCTCGATTTTTCCGGTGCGGCACGATCGTTACGGCGTCCCGGATGCACCGCGGTCGGCGTTTGTGGTCGAGGGGGAGCGGCGGGAGTTGTTGGAGTTGCCGCCGCTGACGCTTCGGGCTTTCGGTCAAAACCTGCCCGTGGCGGGGGGCGGTTATTTCCGGCTGTTCCCGCTCGCGGTTATGCGGCGTGGCATCGAACAAGCGGCCCAGCGGAGTCACTCGCCGGCTGTGCTGTATTTCCACCCGTGGGAGTTCGACCCGGAGCAGCCGCGACTGCCTCTGACCCGCTTGTCCCGTTTTCGGACGTATGTCGGCGTGAACCGCACCCGAGGTCGCCTCTTACGGCTGTTGGCGGGGCATCGATTCACGACGCTGCGCGACCTGGCGGAACGAATGGGGCCGTCGCGCGACCAGCTGCCGCGGTTCCGGCTGGTCGCGTGAGGCCCGCTGCGTCAGGAGCGAAACCACTGAAGAAAGAAATGGGTCGCCTCGCCATGTTATGATCCCCACAGCCAACCGGTGGCAGGACCTTGGGGGAGAGGTCGCTTGGCCGTCCCGGGGCTGGCGGCGGGGAAACTCTTCTTGACTTTTTTGTCCTAAATTGGAATTTCCTCTTGCGTCGGCGGGAATTGTGCTAACATTAGGGGCAATGACTCGCACTTCGGTCGGTCTTTTGCGGCAGAGGCGACTCGCAGTGGTTGCTCGCGGGTTGATGATCGTGTTGTCTTCGACGCTGATCGCGCCGGCGGGCACCATAACTGAAAATGGCTGGTTGCTCTCGCCGTGGCCGCTGCCGCTGGAGTCGAAGGAGGAAGACGAGGAATCGTTGGCCGGAGAGGGGACTGCGGCCCTCGCGGCACGGTCAGTTTCCCGTGCTGCCGATCGTCGAACGACGTTGATGCCGCCGGGGCGGCTTGGTCACAGCGCCCGCCCAGCGCGTATCGGCGACCTCGTCCGGACCTATTTCGACAACCTGCCCCATCATTTCCCGAACGGCCTGGGCGTGCCGCTGCTTTGTTAACCGTCGCTCTCCCGGGATGACGAGACGCTGGGGATGTGACCGAAGGCGCTCTCGGAGCGCTTGGGTGGTTGTTCGGGGAACGGGGGCCGATCATGCAGAAGTTAGTCGAGGGAGTGCATCGATTTCATGCCGAGACATTTCGGCATCAACGGGAGTTGTTCGCCCGGTTGGCGATGGGTCAGAACCCGCAAGCGCTGTTCATTACCTGCAGCGATTCGCGGATCAATCCCAACCTGATCACCCACACGGACCCGGGCGAGTTGTTCATCGTGCGGAACGTCGGCAACATCATTCCGCCCTATGGAGCGTGCCAAGGGGGCGAGGATGCGGCAATCGAGTATGCCCTGGAAGTGTTGGGGATCGAGGACATCATCGTGTGCGGCCATACGGGCTGTGGGGCGATGCAGGGCTTGCTCGAACCTGGCCGGATCGAGCCGCTGCCATCGGTCCGTCGGTGGTTGCAACACGCATCGGCGACTCAGCGAATCGTCGAGCGACTGTACTCGCACTTGCAAGGGGAGAGTCGGCTGACGTTGACCGCTGAGGAAAACGTCCTGGTGCAACTGGAAAATTTGCGGACGCATCCCTCGGTGGCGGTGGGCTTGGCGGCAGGGCGCTTGAAGTTGCACGCTTGGATGTACAAGATCGCGACGGGGCAGGTATTTGCCTACGACGCCCACCGCGGTCAATACGTGGACTTGGCCGAGGCAAACACTTCGCCGGTGAGCGTGCCGCCCCGAGCCGATCGGAGCGTGAACGACAGCCGCGCCGTCGAGGCCGAGGCGGCCTGTCCATCGACCTTGGCATGAACCAGTGTCCCAGCGGTGCGAATTGCGGGATTTGGGCTTGGCTGGCCGAGGAACACGCACATGGCGACGATCGTGACCGTCGATGGAAGCCGGGTACGGCGCCTGAGTCCATGGGGTGAGTTTCTCCGCACGGATTTCGTTGCGTCGATCATCGTCTTCCTGGTGGCTTTGCCCTTGTGCCTGGGCATCGCCGAAGCGTGCCAAGTGCCGCCGGCCCTGGGATTGATGACCGGCATCATCGGGGGGATCATCGTCGGAGTGCTCGCCGGCAGTCCGTTGCAGGTCAGCGGACCGGCCGCGGGCCTGATCGTCCTGACCAGAAGCGCCATCGAACCGTTCCGCTCGGCGGACGATCCGACTCGGGCCTTGGCGGCGTTGGGGCTAGTGGTCCTGATCGCCGGCATCATCCAGATCGGGGCCGGGCCTGTCTCTTATACACACCTGACGCTGCC
>JAOAAM010000602.1 GCA_026418875.1 Gemmataceae bacterium
CGGCTACTCTCCGACGGCTCGAGGCCGTTTCACCCCAAGGCAAGCCTCGGCGGCCGCAGCACCCTCCGTCATCTTCCTGCAAATTCGTCGCTCGTGGTGAGCGGAATCGGCACATGCCCGAATTGCCCGAACTTTCGGTAAAACCGGACCATAACGTCCGATCCTTCTTCTTCTTTCGTCGGAAACGATTCGTCCGATCCGAACATTGGCTCCGATAACAACGACCGCAACAACAAAGCAAGCGGATCGGAAGGTAATTGTCGAGACGAATCGTTGGGTTTTGGCACGTTGATGAGGTCAATCATGCCACGCATTTCGCTCACATGCGGCGCGATGCTTCTCGGTTTCACCGCGGCCCAAGCCCAAATCCGGGAGTTGCCGCCGCCGCGAGATCAAGATGTGGTGATGCCCCGGGCCAAGTCGCTGGACGGGGCGTTGCCGCCTGCCGTCGCCGTCGCTCCCTGGGAGACGGATGAACCGGGACGACTTCCGGAAGCGCCGGTGAATCCCCCGGCGAATCCGAACCAAGGCGGAGCGTCGGGCGACTCGGTTACGCCCACCACACCTCCCGATGGTTCATCAACGGCCGGGGCGGCGACTGGGATGCAGGCCGACGTTCGGACCGAGATCCTCGAAAGCCCCGCCCGGGAGGATGTGCGGAAGAAAGTTCCCCCGGCTCGGCCGATGCCCCGTCCGGGGAATTTCGTGATTCCGCCCGACCGACCCGGGTACTACTCGGTCGCCGACGTGTTCCGCGGAGAGTTTCGCGAAAAGCCGCCTCGCAACCCGATCCCGGCATTCAGCCTGATCCCGCCCTCGTTTTTCGACTTTGACTATCGCTACCTCGACGATCCCGCGAACACGGACCACGATTGGCTCGACTTCCTCAAACGGATTCGCTTAGGGGACAATTGGCTCCTCTCCGCCGGCGGCGAGTTCCGCTATCGGCTGATGGACGAGGCCCCCGCGCGCTTGACGGCCATCAACGATAACTACCACCTCATCCGTACGCGATTCTATGGCGACTTGTGGTATCGCGATCGCTTGCGATTCTACCTCGAATTTCATGACAACGTTTCGTACAGCAACGATTTGCCGCCTCGGCCGATCGACAGGAACCCGACCGATTTCCTGAATCTATTCGCCGACATCAAAATTCTGGAACGGTTCGGGGCACCCGGCTACGTGCGGATCGGTCGGCAAGAGTTGCTCTACGGCTCCCAACGTCTGATCTCAACGCTCGACTGGGCCACCACGCGGCGGACCTTCCAAGGTGTCAAGGCGTTCTGGCAACGGGAGAAATGGGACCTGGATGCCTTCTGGGTCAAGCCCGTGCCTCCTGACCCCGCTTTGCTCGACTGGTGGGACTTGGACCAGAACTTTTTCGGTCTTTGGGCCACCTACAAGCCCAAGAAGGGTACCATCCGCGATTTCTACGTCTTGAACCTGCACCAGAACCGTCCGGTGGCGACTGGGGCCAATCAGGTGCAAGGCGGGTTTTACTACACCACGTTCGGCACGCGCTGGGCGGGGGACAAGGATGGCCGCTGGTTGTACGACGTGGAAGCGATGGCCCAGACCGGGATTCGCGCCAATGCCGGCATCGCCGCCTTCGCCACGACCGCGGGTTTGGGCTACCGTGCCAAGTCGCTCCGCATGAACCCCACGGCCTGGATCTACTACGATTACGCCTCGGGAACGCCTGACCCGTCCATCAACGGCACCTCCCGCACGTTCAATCAACTGTTCCCGTTCGGTCATTACTACTTTGGTTACCTGGACCTCGTTGGCCGACAGAACATCCATGATCTAAACGCCCACTTCGTCTTCTATCCCATGCCGTTCGTGACCTGCTTATTCCAGTACCACCACTTCGCGTTGGCCTCGGCTCGGGATGCGTTGTACAACGCGGCAGGGGTACCGATTCGTCAGGATCCGACCGGTGCGTCCGGGCGGCACGTGGGCGACGAATTTGACTTCCTGGTCAACGTCCACATCAATCGGCATCACGAATTGCTGGGTGGCTTCTCTTACCTGGTGCCCGGCGCGTTCCTCCGCAATGCCGCCCCCGGGACTCCTGGAACCCCCTCGCTGTTCTACTTCCAATATGCCTACCGCTGGTGACACTTGGCGGGGCGAGATTCGACAATCATGGCCGAGGATCGCTGGCCTCGGCCATGATGCGTTCGATCGATGGTTCGTCGGATAGCCCATCGAACAAGGTCCGCTGTAAGGGGCCGGGGACACGGAAAGCCCCGGTGGAGAGTTCCGGCGGGCTCGGCATCAGGCCGGCCCGTTGCCGGTGGATGCGAAACTGGTCACGAATCGCTTGGGCCAGTGCTCCCTCGCCTCTCATCCGGCAAACGAAACGTGCGTCATTCAATGCCCCCCCGCGGATCGCTCGAACCCGGTGCAGCACTTTGTCGGCCTTCTCGGGGAAGTGAGTCCGCAACCAGTGCTCGAACAGATCCTTGACGGCGAAGGGCAGTCGCAGCAGGACATGGGCGGCGAATCCCGCGCCAGCATCCGCCGCCGCTTGCAAGATGGCCGGAATTTCATGATCCGTCATTCCAGGGATGACGGGGGCGACCATGACCCCCACCGGCACCCCGGCGGAGCGCAATTCGCGAATCGCCGTCAGCCGCGCCTCCGGCGTGCTGGCCCGTGGCTCCAGAACGCGAGCCAACTTGGTGTCCAAGGTTGTGATGCTGATGAAGACATGGGCCGCCCGCTGCGATGCCAACTCCTGCAACACGTCCAAGTCCCGAGTCACCAAGTGGTTTTTCGTGACAATGCCGACCGGGTTGCGGAACTCGGCCAAAACCTTCAGGCATTTTCGCGTGATTTGAAGTTGTCGCTCGATCGGTTGATAGGCATCGGTCACACCGCTCAGCGCGAGCATGACGGGTCGCCACGACGGCTTCTTCAACTCCTTCCGGAGTAACTCCGGAGCTTCAGGCTTCACGATGATCTTCGTCTCGAAATCCAGACCGGCGGATAGTCCGAGATATTCGTGAAACGGCCGGGCGTAGCAATAAGAGCAACCGTGTTCGCAGCCGCGGTACGGGTTCAAACTATGCGTGAAGCCGACGTCCGGGCTGTCGTTGGTGGTGATGATGGACGCGGAGCGGTCTTCAAACAGTTGCGTTCTTGGTTTCGGCGCGTCGGGATCGAGTCGGGCGGGGTCTTCTTCGTAATGAATCGGGATGAATCGGTTCGGGGGGTTCAAGCTCGAGCCACGGCCGCGTGGCGGACTTGACCTGCGGGCGTCGCTTAGTTCGCTCATCTCCCGTGTCCCAAGCGGGATTGTTTCTTGGGATTCGACGACTCGACAACGTAGCTCAGCGACGAGAATTTTCCTGTGGGCACAGCGAGCCTTCGTGAATCAGCGCTTCTTTTTCTTCTTCTTTTTTCGCTCTTCGGCCCGCTCCTTGGCACTTTTGCGATGTCCTGTGCCGATCTTGTTTTTTTGCAGGATCGGCGAGCCGGGAAGGAAGGCACCCGCTTGTCCCAAGCCCGTCATCATTTTCAGCCGCTGCCACAGGCTCATGCTGGCCATTTGCTTCATCAAAGTGCGTACCTGGTCGAATTGAGCCAGGAACTGTTTCACTTCATGCGGTTGCACGCCGGAACCAGCGGCGATGCGGCGACGACGGCTGAGGTCAATGATGTCCGGGTTCTGCCGCTCTTCCTTAGTCATCGAGTCGATCATGCCTTGGATGCGCCGCAGGGCCGACTCGGGGTCTTCGTTCTCCGGCAACATCTTGTCCATGCCGGGAAGCCGCTGGATCAAATCCTTCATGCCCAGCTTTTTGATCTGCTCGAACTGCTTGCGAAAATCGTCCAGCGTGATCAGGCCTTTTTTGAGTTTTTCCTGCTGAGCGCGGAGTTCTTCCTCGCTGATTTGCTGCTGCACCTGGGCGACCTTCTCGATCAGCCCCATGAGGTCGCCTTGCCCGATGATCCGTTGAGCCATCCGCTCGGGGTGGAACGGTTCGAGGGCCTCGAGCTTTTCGCCGACACCGATGAACTTGATTGGGACCTTCGTGACTTCCTTGATGGACAAGGCGGCACCGCCGCGGGCATCGCCATCGAGCTTGGTCAGGATGACGCCGTTCAGATCCAGCGCTTCGTTGAACGCCTTGGCGCTGTTCACGGCGTCCTGGCCGGTCATGGCGTCGCAGACGAAGAACACCGAGTCCGGCCGCACTTGCTTGTCGATGCGGCGGAGTTCGTCAATCAGGGCATCGTCGATGTGCAATCGCCCGGCGGTGTCCAAAATGACCGTGTCCAGAAGCATTTTCTTGGCGTGGGCGACGCCGTTGCGGCAGACCGTGACCGGATCCGAAGGATACTCGGAATAGACGGGCACATGAATCTGCTCGCCGAGAATCTTGAGTTGATCGATCGCGGCGGGGCGTTGCAAGTCGGCGGCAACCAAAAGCGGTTTGCGGCCCTGTTGCCGCAGCATCAGCGCCAGTTTTCCCGCCGTCGTCGTCTTACCGGAACCCTGCAAGCCACACAGCATGATCACCGTCGGGCGATCTTTCGCCAACGGGATCCGGTGGTCGACCGGACCCATCAGGGCGATCAACTCTTGATAAACGATGTTGACGATCTGCTCGCTGGGGTCCAACGAACGGAGGACTTCCTGGCCGACCGACTTTTCCGTGACCCGTTGGATGAAATCATTAACGACATTGAAATTGACGTCCGCCTCCAGCAGCGCTTTCCGCACCTCGCGCATGCTTTCGCGGATGTTGGCCTCGGTGATCCGACCCCGGCCGCGGAGTTTCTTCAACGCCTCGCCGAGACTTCGTTGGATCCCTTCAAACATGCCTTGGTTCCTGCGTCATCGAGTCACAAAGCGGTATTCTAGACGATGCCGTCGCTCCCCGCAATCGCGGGGGTAAACCGCGGTCTCCCGGAATCAGATACCATGTGATCGGCGTATCGCTTGTGGGGATTTGGTCCTCGGACTCGCGAGCGGCGTCTTCCTGGGGTTGATCTCAGAGGAGGTCGGACGATGAGACATGCTCTAACTCTCGTCCTTGGCGTCTGCCTAACCGCCGCGGGGTCGGGTGCCGATTGGCGGACGCTCCGGGGAAACGTTCAACGGACGGGTTATGTGGCCGATGCGATCCCCGAGTCGCTCTCGGTGGCATGGGTGCGCCATTTCAAAGGTGAACGGCTTGGACCCGCCGTCGAGCCAATCGTGAGCGATGGTCGGCTGTTCGTCGGCACGCATCAGGGGAGCCTGTATTCCCTGGAGGCAACGACCGGGGAACCAATTTGGCGATTCTCCGCCGCAGGAGCTTTCCTGCACTCCCCCGCGGTGGAAAAAAGTCTGGTCGTGGCTGCATGCTCCGCCGGCTTCGTCTATGCCCTCGATGCGGCCACGGGGCGGTTGCTTTGGTCGCATTACGCTGGCCCCGGCGGATTTGCGACCTCTCCCACCATCGCCGAGGGAACGATCCTGATCGGCTCGCGCCGAGGCCAGTTGATCGCCCTCAACCTCCTCGACGGTCAATGGCGTTGGCAACAACGACTCGACGCGCCCATCCGCCAGACAGCGGCGTTCGATGGCGGCAAGGTTTTTGTCATGGCGGAAGACATGCGATTGCGTTGCCTGGATTCGCGAACCGGGAAGGTTCGTTGGACTTCGCCGGCGGTCGAAGGGCAAACGGCCCGAGATTATTACCCGGTGGTTGTTCGAGACCCACGGCGGACTCGGGTCGTCGTCCGCACCAGCCCGATTCACAACATGGCTCGGCGGATCACGGATGATCGACACGACCTGTGCCGGCAGGCCCAGGTGGATGACCGCGATTGGCGGACTCTCGACGCGTGGACACGAAATCCCGAGGCGCTGGGGAACGAAGAGGCCTGGAACCGGGAGCAGGCGGCAGTTCGCCGATACCTGACCGATCGGCCCGCGGCACGGACTTTTTTCCAATTCGACGCGGAAACCGGGGAGTCCACCGGCGAGGCACCGGTTTTATGGATCGGAGGTTGTCAGAGTGTCGGCACGCCCCCCGTCGCGCTGCCTGATGGCCGGATGTTTGTCTTCCATCGCAGTGCCTACGGCAACTGGAACCACGGCGTGGCCCCGTTCGTTTCTCTCGGCTTTCTGGACGCGGACCAACGCATCTCCCCGGTCCATCATCAGCATGGGATGCAACCGCCGTGGGATACATTCTGGGGGACGGCGGACGAAAGCCAGAATTTCGTGCTGGTCGGCGATCAAGCCCTTATCGTGCATCAAGCCACGCTGACGCGATTCGACCTGAAAACCCGGAAGCTGACCAATCTCGCCGGGACGCGGGACGGCTGGGGAGGCTTCCGCAATTTGCCTTGGGCACGCAACGAATGGAACGGACCAGCACGAGGCGGAGTCGCCGTGGCCGCAGGTCGCGTCTACTGGCAGACGGGAAGCCGAATCATCTGCCTCGCGGATCAGCGCCCAAGCCGAATCGAGGACGTCGGCATTGATGGTGCGAAGGTGCCCGGCGAGAAAGGACCCGAACCGCCCGCGCGTGACTTGGCCTCGGAACTTGCCGAGGCCGTCACCGAGCTCCTCGAACGACGTTGGGCACCGCTCGTTCTCGAACCGGGGGTCGGCGGACGAGTGCTCGCATACGAACACAGCGGCGATGTCTTCGAGGTACTGTCCTTGGCCTACCCACACCTCCCCGATGGTCTCAAGGACCGGGTGAAGCGTTTTCTTGCGGACGAGTGGACGCAGCATCCGCCGTATAGCGCCCGTGCCTGGTATTCGCCGGAGCAGGGGGCGCGGAGGGAATGGCACTCCGCACCGGAGGAATTTTGGCAAGAGAAGGGGGTGATTCCTCCGCATCATCCGTTTGGCAACGTCGGCGCGGTCTGGCGCTACGCCGAGGTTTGCGATGAGTGGGAACGAATTCGCGGCAGCTGGGACGCGATCCGCGACTGTTTCGGCAACTTCCGACAAACCCACGGGCCGCCCGACTCTGGTTCACGCGACCTCTATGCAAACCGTTACATTGCATCGCTGCTTGCTCTCGCGCGAATCGCCGAAAAGGTGAGTGATCGCGCAGTTGCGGAGGAGGCCCGGACGTGGCTCGACCAATACCTGGACGCTCAGACAGCGCGCTGGCACCGCGCCGCCGAGAAGGCTCACCTGAGGGTGTTCCGGGCCATCTCCGAGTGGGACGAGTTCATCAATCGGGGGGACGATCTGTTTGTGAGCGTCAAGCCGCATCGCGCCGTGGTGGCATTATTCCACGACTTGACGCCAGAGGTCGCGAACTTGTTGAAGGAACGAGCGCCGGATGCCGTGAATCGGCTCCTCGATCATTTCGAGCAGCTGTGCCCCACGTGGTTTTTGATGGGGGAGGAGAGGCAAGTCCATTTTGGCGAGAACCTGTTTGACCCGCCGCAATTTTCCTGGGATGCTTTCCGGGCATTTCACTGGCTTCGTGGGTCGAATCGGCCGCCAAATCCACAATGGATCGACATCCCGGGATGGCGGGCGGATTTGTCGTTCATCGGGAAACTAGCCATCGCCCGACATCGGCGATAACCTGTCGGCACATGTTCTCTGAGTTTGTGATGTCTTAGTGCAGATTGATCGACGGCAGGGGACTGTTGGCCAAGTCGTCTCTTCGGGTGCGTTGGCGGCTCGTGACGGAGTCATGGTCAGTCCCTGGTTTTGAGTCGGCGCGAACTGGGCGCGACGAAGCCGGGTGTTATCGGCAGGGCGACGTGGTTGGGTTGGCACCGGGCTTGGGTCGTTCAAGGAAGAGCGGCCCGAGCATTCCGAGCATTCCGAGCATCCCGAGCATCCTGACGGCTCGGTGATTTTCAGGCAGTGTCGTTGCACTTCGGGATCGCATCGCTATCATTCCCGCAACCGCACAACGCGAATCCTGAACCTATCCAACACGAGGTACTCACACATGTCGATGTTCATTGGCGAAGCCTTGGCCGGCGATGGGAATGAAGTGGCCCACATCGACTTGATGATCGGCGACAAGAATGGCCCTGTCGGCCATGCGTTTGCGAACGCCTTGGCGAATCAATCCAACGGCCACACGAACTTGCTGGCGGTCCTCACGCCGAACCTGATCTGCAAGCCGGCGACCGTCATGATTACCAAGGTGACGATCAAGAACCTGGCGCAAGCGACGCAGATGTTCGGGCCGGCCCAGGCGGCGGTTGCCCGGGCCGTCGCGGACAGCGTGGCGGAAGGTGTGATCCCGGCGTCCGACGCGGACAACCTGGTGATCGTGTGCGGCGTCTTCATTCACCCGCAGGCGAAGGACGACACCAAGATTTATCAGTTCAACTACGAAGCAACCAAGGCCGCCATCCGCAATGCGATGCGCGGCGAGCCGAAGATCGAAGAGATCTTGGCGAAGAAGGACTCGGCCAAGCACCCCTTCTCGCCGAAATGAACCGACGGATGCAGGGTATGACCGGCTGGCCCGGCCGGTCGCTCGGAACGCCGGTGCCTTGCCATGAGCGACAAACCACGCATTCTCATCCAGCTCGACACCGACCGACAAGCCAGTGTTTTCGACCGCGTGGTCGCGGTGGACGCTGGCTGCGAACACCTTTTTTGCTACGCAGGTGTTACTCCCGACCAGGTCACGTCGCTCATCCACGGGGCGATTTTCACCCGGGGGCCGCAAGACCTGCATCGCACGGCTGTCTTCATTGGCGGCAGCGACGTGGCGGCGGGTGAGTTGCTCTTGGAGGCCGTCCGCCGGGCGATGCTGCCCGATTGGGGGCTGCGTGTTTCGGTGCTGCTCGATGCCAACGGCTGCAACACGACGGCGTCGGCCGCGGTTCGAGCGGCGGCTCGCCACCTGGCGTTGACCGGGACCCCAGCGCTTGTCTTGGGCGGCACGGGGCCTGTCGGTCAGCGAGTCGCCCGCTTGCTCGTTCGTGAAGGGGCCGTGGTGCGTGTCGGTTCTCGCCAGTTGGCACGGGCGGAAGCCGTTTGTGATGCCCTCCGATCTCGCGGCGGCCCGGGGCAATTGATCCCGACCTCGACCTCCTCCGCCGACGAGTTGGCGCGAGCCGTCGAGGGGCAGGCGCTGATCATCGCGGCAGGAGCCGCCGGCGTCAATCTTCTTCCCCGGGCTGCCTGGCC
>JAOAAM010000160.1 GCA_026418875.1 Gemmataceae bacterium
CGATTCACCTTTCGTTCCCGCCTCTTCACCGGCACCGGGAAATACGCCAACTACGACTTGATGCGGGAATGCCTCGCGGCCAGCGGTTGCGAGGTTACGACGGTCGCCGTCCGCAGGGAACGCTTGATCGATTCCGAGGGACGCAACCTGCTCGATTATCTCGATCTGAACCGCTACACCATCTTGCCCAATACCGCTGGCTGCTTCAGTGCCGAAGACGCCATCCGCCATGCCCGGCTTGCGCGCGAATTGCTCACGCAACTCGGCAACCCCGGTGCCCATTGGGTCAAACTGGAGTGTCTGGGCGATCGCAAGACCTTGTTGCCCGACCCCATCGACACGTTGAAGGCGACCGAGGTGCTGGTGAGCGAGGGATTCGACGTCTTGGTGTACACGTCGGATGATCCGATCTTGGCGCGAAAGTTAAAGCAGGCGGGGGCCGTCAGTGTCATGCCCGCGGGCAGCCCCATCGGCAGTGGGCAGGGCATCCTCAACGCCAACAACATCCGCATCATCCTGGAGTATCTGAAAGACGGCGACCCCGATTACCCGGTGATCGTCGATGCGGGGGTCGGCACCGCCAGCGATGTGTCGGTTGCGATGGAGTTGGGCTGCGACGGCGTCCTGCTGAACACGGCCATCGCCCAAGCGCAAGACCCGGTGCGGATGGCTTGGGCCATGCGATACGCTTGCGAGGCGGGGCGGTTGGCGTACCTTGCAGGCCGAATCCCCAAGAAACTTTACGCCTCGGCTAGCAGCCCCTGGGAAGGGCAGATCGCCCCGACTCGTCCGGGGTGATGGCCCGGCCGCGGGGCAGGTGTGCCTTGCCCTCGTCACGATTTCTTCTGCACGTCCATATCGGGCGGTTCGCGCCCCGGCTCAAATTGCAGATCGAAGCCAAGCCAGTCGTCGTCCTTCTTCGCCGATTTTTCACGCACGTCGGCCGGGTCGACATCCACTGGCTCGACTGGGAGAACCTCCTCCGGTTCTTCGGTCGCTGCCGCGGCACCTGGCGACTTTCCAGCCGTCGCCGTCACGATCTGCGAGGGCGGGACGGTGGCGGAATCCGACAGTCCCTGGTGGATGCGATTGCCGTGGACTTCCAAGGTGAAAAACGGTGTGCCGCTGGGTACTTGGAACTCTAACTTCGCCGGCAGTCCCGTGTCGGAGTAATCCTTGATGACCTTCCCTTGCGGATCGAGGATTTTGCCCCGGTCGGCCACTCGCGCGTTTTCATCGACGACCTCGGCAAAAATCTGTTCCAGGCGGGTCAACTCCGAGGCCAGCTTGTGGTCCCAGAGGTCGATGTGCGTGCCGGTGTCGAGGTCGTCCAACTCTTCCATTTGCCGTTCGTTGACGCCCTCGCCGACGCCGATGAGGACAAATTTGACGGGCCGTCGCCGCCGGGCCGCGATGTCGCGGGCTAGCTGTCGGGAGTAGTTTTTGACGTCCTCCAGATCATGGATTTCGCCGTCGGTGATGAAGACGTAGAAGCCGAACGGAGCGTCCTTGAAGCGTTCGACGAAATAGCGGACGGCGGGGAGCAGTTGTGTGCCGTTGCCGAATTGGCGCGGCGGGCCGAAATAATGCCGCTCGGCTTGTTCGGCGGTCAAGTCGCCGACGACTTCGACCTGGCTGCCCGCCTGCCCGACAGCCCAGTAAATGACCGTGGTGCCGCCGTCGGCGTCGATCCGCCGAGCCAGGTAAGCGCAGACTTTCTGGGCCACGGGGGTGATGAGGTTTTGCGGTTGCGGCCGGGCAAAAACCGGCGACAACGCGCCGCCGCCGGGGACTCCATACAATTGGCTCATCGACCCTGAACCATCCAAAGCGATCCCCGTTTGGGTGCCCTCCTTGTGCGGTTCCATCAAGATGGTGGCCACGACACGCGTCGTCGCGCCAACCGGGTAGATATTGACTTCGCCGAAGGGTTCTACGACACGTTTGAGCTGGGCCATGGGGCACCTCCGGGACGTCGGTGTGGGAAACTGCCACTCAGGTTATTATTCGTCCCGGGGAGAAAAAATTGAAGGATCGCAGCCCCTCTCGGTAAAATCGCCGCGGTCAACCAACGACCACGAATCCAGGCCAACCACGCGACTCCGGCCAGCGGCACGGTCGTCCAAAACACGACCAACGGCAGCCGCTCCCATGGCCCACGCCATACGCCGACCAGCGTGGGGATTATGCCGAAGGCCGTTAGCAAGACCAACTCCGCCCGCCGACTCTCACGCTGACGAAGTGTCAGGATCAAAAGCCAATAAGCCGGTGCAAGCATCGGCACAAACCAGCGAATGCTCAGGCACTGCCCCGAGTAGTTGTTTGAAGTCAGAGCGTAGGCCAGGAAGCCCAGGAGGCACCAGCCAAGGTGCATCGCCAGTAGAGAGCGGAGTTCGGGGCGGCGGCGCCAGAGCGACGGCAGGCCGATGACACTCAAGAGAATCGGCAAGTTGTGCCAGGCGAATCCTCGCAGGCCCAACAGCAGGTCTACCGCGTACCGAAAAACACCCCACAACCCGCGATCGTGCCATCGCCCGGTCATGTTCTTTGGCGAGAAGGGACTGCCCGGCCAATCGAGATATTCCGGCTTGGCTCCCGGTGGCCCAAGGGTGTGCGCGACCTCCCAAACAACGAGATGATGGGCGATGCACCAGGGTAGGGCGGCGAGGACGACCAAGGTCACGGGAAGTGCCGAGCGCCGCTGGATCGAAACGATCGCAGCCCAAGCCACGACGGCGAGAACGACGGCGGGGCCGACCGCCAGATCGACCGTGTAGCCGAATCCGGCCAGGGCGCCGAGGAGCAGCCACCAACCCCAGGCGGGATGCGGCAAGGTGCCGCCCATGCGGATGCCGCG